>NZ_LSJO01000533.1:0-4079 GCF_001556735.1 Sphingomonas sp. CCH9-F2
CGTCTTCCCACACCAGGCAATCGGCGGCCGCGACCCCTAGCCGGTCGGCGGCGAGCAGGAAGGCGTCGGGCGCGGGCTTCCCGCTCGTCACGTCCTCGGCGGTGACCATCACCCGGGGCGGCGTCAGCCCGGCGGCGGCAAGCCGCCGTTCGGCCAGCGCCAGCGGGGCGGAGGTGACGATCGCCCAGCGATCGACGGGGAGGGCGGCGACGAAGTCCGCGGCGCCGGGCAGCGCCACGACGTCCGCGACATCGTCCATCTCCGCCTGCAACAGCGCGGCGAATTCCGCCTCGGCATCGACGCTGGCGGGCGCGAAGCGGCGGATCGTCTCGATCGCGCGGACGCCGTGCATGTGGCGCATCAGCAGGTCGACGTCGATCGCGTGGCGGTGCGCCCAGGCGGTCCAGGCGCGCACCGCGGACGGGATGCTGTCGATCAGCGTCCCGTCCATGTCGAACAGGAAGGCCGCATAGCCGCGCGTCACGCCCGGTTCGCCGCCGACAGGACGGCGCGGACGCTGGCAGTGGCGATATCGGTGTCGATCCCCACCCCCCATACGGTGCGCCCGTCGGCGGCGCGGCATTCGAGATAGGCGACCGCCTGCGCGCCCGCGCCATGGCCGATCGCGTGTTCGGAGTAATCGACGACGTCGAGCGTGGGCCCGGTGCTGTCGGCCAGCGCCGCGATCACGCCGGAGATGAGGCCGTTGCCGCGCCCGGAGATCGAGCGTTCCTCGCCGTCGATCGCCAGCCTTCCGACGAACACGCGGTCGCCCGCCGCGCCGGTTTCGGCATAGTCGCGCAGCACGAACCGGTCGGCGTCGCCGGGCAGATAGGCGCGCTCGAACGCGCCGAAGATGTCGGCGGCGTTCAGTTCGCGGCTGGTTTCGTCCGCCAGCGCCTGCACATGGCGGCTGAAATCGGCCTGGAGGCGCTTGGGCAGTTTCAGCCCCTTGTCCTGTTCCAGCACCCAGGCGACGCCGCCCTTGCCGCTCTGCGAATTGACGCGGATGACGGCTTCGTAGCTGCGCCCCAGATCGGCGGGGTCGATCGGCAGATAGGGGACTTCCCACAGATCGTCGTTGCGCGCCGCCTGCGCCGCGAACCCCTTCTTGATCGCGTCCTGATGGCTGCCGGAAAAGGCGGTGAAGACCAGTTCGCCGGCATAGGGGGTGCGCGGGTGGACGGTGATGTTGGTGGCATACTCCACCGTCTTCACCACCGCGTCGATATCACCGAGGTCCAGTTGCGGGTCGACGCCCTGCGTGTACATGTTGAGCGCGACGGTCACGAGATCGCAGTTGCCGGTACGCTCGCCATTGCCCAGCAGGCAGCCCTCGACGCGGTCGGCGCCCGCCATCATGCCCAGTTCGGCAGCGGCGACGCCGGTGCCGCGGTCGTTATGGGTGTGCAGCGAGATGACCACCGCGTCGCGGTTGCGGATGTGCCGGCCGAACCATTCGATCTGGTCGGCATAGACGTTGGGCGTCGCACATTCGACGGTGGCGGGCAGGTTGAAGATGATCGGCGCGTCGGGCGTCGGCTGCAGCACGTCCATCACCGCCTCGCACACCTCCACCGAGAAATCGAGTTCGGCGGTGGAGAAGGTCTCGGGCGAATATTCGAACTGCCAGCGGGTGTTCGGGCGCTTGGCCGCTTCATCGCGCAGCACCTTCGCGCCGTCGATCGCGATCTGCTTCACCTCCGCGCGCGACATGCCGAACACGATCTTGCGCCACGCGGGCGACACCGCATTATACAGGTGGACGATCGCGGTGGTTGCGCCATCCAGGCTTTCGAAGCTCCGTTCGATCAGGTCGCGGCGCGACTGGGTCAGCACCTGGATCGCCACATCATCGGGAATGCGCCTGTCGCGGATCAGGCCGGAGATGAAATCGAACTCGGTCGCGCCGGCGCTGGGGAAACCGACCTCGATCTCCTTCAGCCCGATCTTGACCAGCAGATCGAAGAAGCGCGTCTTCTTCTCGGCGTCCATCGGATCGATCAGCGCCTGGTTCCCGTCGCGCAAATCGGTCGACAGCCAGCGCGGGGCGCGGGTGATCGTCTTCGACGGCCAGGTGCGGTCGGGAATGTCGATGACGGGAAAGGGGCGGTATTTGGTCGAGGGATCGCGCAGCATGACGGTCGGCTTTCCGGGATAAGGGCGCTTCGGCGGTGGTCGGATCATTACCCTCAGGCGCGGGCGGCGCGGCCGTGGGGCACGCCGTGGCGGTGACGCGCCTAAGGGCGCGTAAGTCGAAGCAGGAGGCCGGTTGCCAGCGTCATCGCGCGCATCGGTAGCGCGTGGGCCGCCCGCTTGTCCAGCGGATTGCCGGGCCACCGGCATGATCTGGATTAAGGAGTCCTTTAGGAAAGCCTCAACCCGTTTGATCCACAGGGGAATCTGCGAAGGGAAGGCGGAATGATGGCGTATCAACTGGTGTATATCAGCAGCGCGATCGGGCGGGTCGACGGCGACGCGGTGCTGGCGGTGTCACGACGCAACAATGCGCGCGATGGGATCACCGGGTTGCTTTACGCCGACGGGCGGCGCTTCCTGCAGGTGCTGGAAGGCGAGCGGGCAGCAGTGGAACGCGCCTATCAGCGGATCGCGGCCGATCCGCGCCACCGCGCGCTGGTCGTGCTGTCGCAGCGTGACGTCGCCGGGCGCGAGTTCGGCCCGTGGGAGATGGCGGAACGCGCACCGGGCGCGGATGGCGACGCGCTGCTGGAGCGGATCGACCAGTTGCTGACCCGCGCCGCGCCATCGGTGCGGGCCACGTTCGAAGGCTTCGCCCGGATCCGCCGGGCGGCGTGATCCGGGCGAGACGCCGCGCCGCCGGTCAGGCGGTGAAGGCGGCGTTGACGGTCAGCTTCACCTCGTCCGAGACGATCGGCACGGCCATGCCGAGGCCGAAGTCGCTGCGCTTGATCGTGCCCATGGCCCTGAAGCCGAAATTGAGCTTCTTGGTCATCGGGTTGGCGCCGGCGCCGACGAAGGTCACGTCCAGCGTTACCGGCTTGGTGATACCCTTAATGGTCAGGTTGCCGGTCATCGTCGCGCGATTGGCGCCGCGCGGCGTCACCGCGGTCGATACGAACCGCGCATTGGGGTTCGCGGCCACGTCGAAGAAATCCTTCGATTTCAGATGCGTGGCGAACTGACTGCTGGTCACCGAGAGGTCGGCGATCGCGAAGGTCACGTCGACCTTGGTTTGCGCGGGCTTGGCCGGATCGATGGTGATCGAACCGCCCGACGCGCCGAACTGCCCCTGGAGCATCGAGAAGCCCATGTGGTTCACCTCCCACGTTACCTGGGTGTGCGCGGGATCGACCTGATAGGTGCCCGCGGCGACGCGGGTGGTGGGGGCGCCGGGCATCGCCGGGGCGGCGGCCATCTGGGCGACCGCGGGAACGGCGGCCGCCATCAGCGCGGCTGCGATCACGTAACGCATGGAATCATCCTCCTGTTGTCGTCCCGCTGCATCACAGGCGCGACGAGGGAGCGAAAGCACCAGCCGCGAAACGGTTCATTTCGTGTCGTCGCCGTCGTCGTTGTCCGGCGTATCGGCGGCACCGCGTTCGATCACGCGAAAATTGTAGGTGATCTGCACCAGCGCGCCGATCACCGGCTTGCCGTTGATCGACGGCGGGCGGATCAGGAACTGGAACGATGCCAGCCGCGCCGCGCGGGACAGGCCACTGCCGCGCGTCTCACCCATTTCGCGGCAATCCTCCACGCGCATCCGCGGCGCGGTGCGGCACACGATTACGCCGTAGCCGCTTTGCATCCGCGCGGGAAGGTACGGGCGCATCTCTGCCGGGGTGGGGCGGCGGAACCAGTCGCCCATGTAGATATCCGCACCGCCCGGCCCGCGCCCGATCGGTGCGGAATCGGCGCTGCGCGTGTCCTGCGCGGCGCTGCGATCCGGGGCGGGCGCGCTCTTGATCCGCGAGACGTCGGTGGCGGCATAGTCCGTGCGGCTGAGGATCAGCACGCCTGGCAGGTGGAGCGGCACCGGCGGAACCGGCAGCGGCGGCGCAGGCACCGGGCGCGGCGGCGTGGGGGCGGGATCGCGC
>NZ_LSJO01000534.1:0-582 GCF_001556735.1 Sphingomonas sp. CCH9-F2
ACAAGCTCGAACTCGATATTCCAGTATTGTTGCCGGACCTTCCTGACGCGGCCGATGCCTGCCTGGACCGTCTCGTATCAACCCTGTCAAAGCGCGAAGGTGTCGAGCGGGCGCATGTGATCTGTCTCGACGGCAACACGCCAGCGGCGCTGTGCATCCATTTCGATGCCGCCAAGCTGCCGCTGCCACGGTTGCGCGAAATGGTGCGCGCCGCAGGTGCCGAAATCACCGAGCGCTACGGCCATGCGATCTGGCAGGTGACGGGGATCAACCACGAACGTCGGGCGCGCACGGTCAGCGATGCGCTGTGCGCCTTGCCCGGCGTGGTCCAGGCAAGCGCCAGCACCAGCGGGTCTGTCCGGGTCGAATATGATCGCCGCGAAACCACCGAAGAGGAGGTGCGCGCTGCGCTTCGCAAGCTGAAGGTGAGGGTGGGCAAGCGGGTCGCTGCCGATGAACATGCCGGCCACGACCACGGCCCCGGGGGCCACGGCGCGGGCGAAGAGAAGCACGGCCCCGGCGATGGCCACGACCATAGCCACGCCGAATTTCTCGGCCCCAATACCGAGCTGATCTTCGCGC
>NZ_LSJO01000535.1:0-656 GCF_001556735.1 Sphingomonas sp. CCH9-F2
CGCCGCTGGTGCTGGCGGGCGACGACACGCTCACCTTCCACCTGTCGCGCCGCAACCGCGCGCTGCCGATCGCCGACGGCACCCCCGCGATCGCCGGGTTCGTCGCGACCGACTTCTATGTCAGCCCCGACTGGTATGTCGTGGACGGACAGGTGCCGACATGGAACTATGTCGCGGTGGAGGCGGAAGGGACGATCACCGCGCTCGACGATGACGCGCTGATCGCGCAGATCGACGCGCTGGGCGCCGAGCAGGAGGCGCGGCTTGCCCCCAAGCCGCCGTGGACGCGCGCGAAGATGCCCGATGGCCGTTTCGACGCGATGCGCCGCGCGATCGCCGGCTTCACGCTGTCGATCGCCGCGTGGCGCGGCACCGCCAAGCTGTCTCAGAACAAGTCGGCCCCCGACCGTGCCGGCGCGATCGCGGGCCTTCGCGCCGCGGGCCACGACGAGGCGGCGTCATGGATGGAAAGCGGCGTCGCGGCAGGCGACGTCCGGCGTCAGACCGCGGTCACCGCCCCGTCGATCACGCCCCAGCCGGCATAGACCGCCAGCGCCACCGCGGCGGTCGCCGTCACCCCGAACAGGACGTAGCCGACATATTCCAGCATCGGCGGGTTGGGCCGCGCCAGCTTGCGGTTGCGCGACGCGCCCGAC
>NZ_LSJO01000536.1:0-2732 GCF_001556735.1 Sphingomonas sp. CCH9-F2
CGATGCGGCGGGCACCGGCGCGTCGGCCAAAAAGCAAACGCCCGGGCCGTTTTCACGACCCGGGCGCCTGCGTGACGATTGCTCGTCAGCCCCCTAATCCAGTCCCCTGGCCCGCGCGCCTCGTCATGCGAAGCGGAGCCTGGCGACATTCCCCGAACCACGGCCGTTGCCTGTGTGCCAGTGCGGTTCGTATGCCGGGGCCATGGGGGCGCTGTCACCCTAAATGAACGGGACATAAACCGATTGTGGCCGCGCTGTGTCGATTCCGCCACACGCCCCGTTGCGCGGCTGTGCCGGCCGTCCTACAGGCGCGGGCATGTTGCTGTCGCGCTATGAGAGCATGATCGCGCGGCGGTATCTGCTGCCGGGCAAGGGTGAACGGTTCATTGTGCTGGTGGCGGGTTTCTCGCTCGGCGCGGTGATGCTGGGGGTCGCCGCGCTGGTGATCGTCATGAGCGTCATGAACGGCTTCCGTGCCGAGCTGTTCGACAAGATCGTCGGGCTGAACGGCCATGCGGTGGTGCAGGGCTATAACGGCCGCCTCGCCGACTGGCGGCGCGTCGTGAAGGAAGCGACCGCCACGCCGGGGGTGACCAGCGCCGTGCCGCTGATCGAACAGCCGCTGTTCGCCACCTATAACGGGCGCGCCGAATTCATCCTGTTGCGCGGCATGCGCGTGGAGGACATCCGCGGCAACCCGACGATCCGGTCGAAGGTGGTGGCCGGCGATCTCGACGCGGTCACCCCGGGCAGCAACAACGTGGCGATTGGCGCGCGGCTGGCCGAGGCGCTGGGCGCGACGATCGGTTCCGAAATCTCGCTGGTCAGCCCGCAGGGGCAGACGACGCCGTTCGGCACCGTCCCGCGCATCGTCAACTATCGCGTCGCGGCGATCTTCGAAGTCGGCATCTACGACTATGACAAGGCGTATGTGATGATGCCGCTGCCCGATGCGCAGACCTTCCTGCTGATGGGCGATGCGGTGGGCATGGTGGAATTGCAGACCGTCGATCCCGACCGCGTCGGCCCGATCCTCGCCCCGCTGGCGCGCAAGGTGCAGGGCGTCGGCGTCGTCGCCGACTGGCGCCGCCTGAATGCCGAGCTGTTCGACGCGCTGGCGGTGGAGCGGGTGGCGATGTTCGTCGTGCTGTGCATCATCATCCTGGTGGCGGCGTTCAACATCGCCTCCTCGCTCATCATGCTGGTCCGGTCGAAGACGCGCGACATCGCGATCCTGCGCACCATGGGGGCCAGCCGCGGCGCGATGCTGCGCATCTTCATGACGGTGGGCACCACTATCGGCGTGCTGGGGACGATCGCCGGGCTGCTGCTGGGCGCGGTGTTCCTGTTCTTCCGCCAGTCGGTGGTCAATTTCGTGCAGCTGGTGACGGGGCAGAACCTGTGGGACCCGTCGATCCGATACCTCACCGAACTGCCGTCGAAGCCAAACCCCGTGGAGATCACCGCGATCGTCGTCATCACGCTGGTCATGACCTTCCTCGCCACCGTCTACCCGGCGTTCAAGGCGGCGAGCACCGATCCGGTACAGGTGCTGCGCTATGAGTGACGCCGTCCTTCAGACGACCGGCCTCGCGCGCAGTTTCACGCAAGGGGAAACGACGATCCACGTCCTGCGCGGCGTCGACCTGTCGGTCGGGCCGGGGGAGATCGTCGCGCTGCTCGGCCCGTCGGGATCGGGCAAGTCGACGCTGCTCCAGGCGGTCGGCCTGCTGGAGGGCGGGTTCGCCGGGTCGATCCGCATCGCCGGGGTGGAGGCCGCGCAGCTCGATGCCGCCGGGCGCACCGCGGTGCGCCGCGACCAGCTGGGCTTCGTCTATCAGTTCCACCACCTGCTGCCCGATTTCAACGCGATCGAGAATGTCGTCCTGCCGCAGCTGATCCAGGGCGCGACCCGCGCCGCGGCGGAGGAGCGCGCCGCCGCGCTGCTGTCCGCGTTGGGCGTCGGCCACCGGCTGACGCACCGTCCGGCACAGCTGTCGGGCGGTGAGCAGCAGCGCGTCGCGGTCGCCCGCGCGCTCGCCAACCGCCCCGCACTGGTGCTGGCGGACGAGCCGACCGGCAACCTCGACGAGCGCACCGCCGACGTGGTGCTGGCCGAATTCCTGCGGCTGGTCCGCGGCGAAGGCTCCGCCGCGCTGGTCGCGACGCACAATGAACGGCTGGCGGCGAAGATGGACCGCGTCGTCCGCCTGCATGAAGGCATGCTGGAGGAGGCGGGGGCGTGAGCAACCCGTGGCGCACCCCGCCGACGCTGCGCGGGCGCCACGTCACGCTGCGTCCGCTGGTCGCGGCCGATGCCCCCGCGCTGGCCGAGGCGGCGGCGGACGGCGACCTGACCGAATTGTTCTTCACCAACGTATCCGGCATGACCGATCCGGAGGGGTTCGTCGCCGCCGCGCTGCGGGAACAGGACTATGGCCGGGCGCTGCCACTGACGGTCGAGACGCCCGACGGCCGCGTCGTCGGCCTCACCCGCTTTATGCGAATGCACGAGGCGCATCGCCGCGTGGAGATCGGCGGCACCTTCTACGCCCGCTCGGTCCAGCGCAGCGGGGTGAATACCGAGGCGAAGCTGCTGCTGCTGACCCACGCCTTCGACGTGCTGGGGTGCCAGGTCGTGCAGATCCGCACCGACTGGTTCAACAAACGGTCGCAGGCCGCGATCGAGCGGCTGGGCGCGAAGCGCGACGGGGTGCTGCGCGCGCACCAAT
>NZ_LSJO01000537.1:0-3121 GCF_001556735.1 Sphingomonas sp. CCH9-F2
CCGCTGGGCGGCGCGCCGAACGATGCGCCGCCCAGCGGACTGCCGAGCGGCAGGTTACCGCGGCCTGCGGTGGCGGTGCCGCCCTGCGCCATCTGCTGTACCTGCTGCACGAAGCGCGGCGTGCCGCTGACGACCAGCGTGCCGTCCGCGGAGGCGCGCGCATAGTTGCGCCGGTCGGCCAGCCGCTGCGCCGCGACCTGTCGCACGACGCGCGCGGCCGTTGCCTGCCCCACGTTGAGCGTCTGGACGCTGACCTCGTTCGCGCCGTAGACGTACAGTGCCGCGCCATCGTCATAGCTGACAAGGTTGAAGGCGCGCGCGACGTCGGCGAAGATCTTGTTCACCGATCCGCGGAACACGCCGTTGACGGTGCCGGTCAGGCTGGGGCTGGGCACCACCGGGCGCCCGACGCGACCGAACAGATCGCGCAGGAACGCGCCGATCGGCTGGTCGCGCGGCGACAACGTCAGCTCGCCCGGCGCGGCGGCGGTCGCGGGGGCCGGCGCAGGTGTCGCGGCCGGCGCCTGCGCGGTGGCCGGCGTCACCGACGCCAGCGACGCGACCAGCGCGATGCCGGCGCGATGATGGACCGTGCGCTTGCCCAGCGTCAGCATCGACAGGCGGTGTGGCGTCATGCAGTTGTTCCCCGGAATCACTCGGCCGCCATGGCCGGTTCAGTTGGTGTCGCAGCGTCGCGGTGCGCCAGGCCGGCGGCGGGCATTCCGATCTGCCCGACCATTTCCAGCCGCGTCAGCGACGACAGTTCGTTGAAGGCCAGGACCGGCAGGTCGAAGAGGTCCGGCTCGATCAGCTTGCGCACGGCGCGGCGCGCCTCGAACGAGGTGACCAGCGCATTGGCGCGCGTTTCCTGCGCGGTGGCGGCGATCGTGGCGACCAGATCGCGCGCGACATCGGGCGGCACGGCGAGCCGCTCGGCGCCGTCGACCAGGCGCGTCGCCTCGCGCACCATCGTCTCCAGTTCCGGCGTCACCACCAATGCACGCACTTCCCCGTCGGGCGCGGCGGCGTCGATCAGGTACCGCTTGAGCGCGATGCGCGTCATGTCCGCCAGCCGCGGCACGTCGCGTTCGCCCTGCGCCGCGTCGGTCAACCCTTCGAGCACGTCGCGCATGTTGCGCAGCGGCACCTCTTCCTCGACCAGCCGGCGCAGGACCTCGGCGATGCGTGCGGCGGGCAGCGCGCGAACCGCTTCCTTGACCACTTCGGGATAATCGTCGCCGATCCGGTTGAGCAGCGTGACGGCTTCCTGGACGCCCAGGAAGCGCGACAGGTGGCGGCGCAGCACGCCCTCCACCGCGGCGACCAGCGCGGCGGTATCGGCGCCCGCCCCCTCGCGCAGGCCGTGGCCGACCGGCAGTTCGTAGGCGAGCAACTGCCACGCGGCGCGCGCGTCGGGCGCCATGAAATGGATCGCCAGCCGCGGCAGCGGCACGCCCGAGCGATATTGCAACCGCTCCAGCATCGCCGCCATGTCGGCGGCCAGCGCGTCCCCTTCCTCACGCGAGGGGCGCGGGCCGGACAGTTCCAGCAGCAGCGGGACGACCGGCTTGGGCAGGGCGGGTTCGGCGACCAGCGTGGCGGGCGGCGGCGTCTCCCGCCCGCGCGACGCGATGCGGGCGAGCGGGCCGGCGTGTTTCAGGATCATCGGGCGCAGCCGCGGATGCAGGAACGCGCCGGTGCCGATCGCGCCCGCGCCCAGCCCCAGGAACACCGCCACCGGGAAGCCGGGCACCGCCGCCATCAGTACCGCGATCGCGCCGACGCCCAGCAGCGCGCGCGGATGCCCCGACAGCTGGCGCTGGATCGTCTGGCCGAGGTTGCTGGTATCCTCCTCATCGGTGGTGCGCGTGACCATCAGGCCCGCCGCCATCGCGCCGAGCAACGCGGGGATCTGCGCGACCAGACCTTCGCCGATCGTCAGGATCGAATATTTGTGGGTGGCGGCGCCCAGGTCCATGCCCTGCTGCATCACGCCGATCGCGAGCCCGCCGATCAGATTGACGACGACGATCACGATCGAGGCGATCGCGTCGCCCTTCACGAACTTCATCGCGCCGTCGAGGCTGCCATGCAGCTTCGATTCCATTTCCAGCACGCGGCGGCGGCGGCGCGCCTCGTCCTTGTCGATCAGGCCGGAGCGCAGGTCGCTGTCGATCGACAGCTGCTTGCCCGGCATCGAATCGAGGCTGAAGCGCGCCGCGACCTCCGCCACGCGCTCCGCGCCCTTGGCGATGACGATGAACTGGACGACGGTGATGATCAGGAACACCACCAGCCCGACGACGATGTTGCCGCCCGCCACCATCGTGCCGAACGTCTGGATGATATGCCCGCCATGCCCGTCCAGCAGGATCATGCGCGTCGTCGCAACCGACAGCGACAGGCGGAACAGCGTCGACACCAGCAGGATCGAGGGGAAGGACGAGAAGTCGAGCGGCCCGCGCACGTACAAGGTGGTCAGCAGCAGCATCACGCCGAAGGTGATGTTGATGCCCACCAGTAGGTCGACGACCAGCGTCGGCAGCGGCAGGAACAGCGAGCCGATAATGATGACGACGAAGCCGATCAGCGCGACGTCGGCATAGCGCGAGGCCAGCCCGACGCGCGGCGCAGTGTCGCTGGAGGCGAGATAATGCTGGACGCTCATTGCGCGGCACCCCGCGCGGTGGCGTAGCGGCCCAGCACGTCGCGGACATAGCCCTGCGTTTCGCGATAGCGCGGCACGCCGCGGTACTTCTGCACCGCGCCCGGTCCGGCATTATAGGCCGCGACGACCAGCGGCACGTTGTTGCCGAAGCGGCGCTGGAGTTGCTTCAGATACGCCGCACCGGTCGCGAGCGCGAGCGGGCGGTTGCCCAGCAGCGCGCGCGGATCACGCACCCCCAGACTGCGCGCAGTGGCGGGCATCACCTGCATCACGCCGAGCGCGCCCTTTGGTGACACCGCGCGCGGATCGCCGGCGCTTTCGGTCGCGACCATCGCGGCGAGCAGATGCGGATCGATGCGATACTGGCGGCCAATCGCAACGACCAGCGCGTCGGGCGCCGACGCGCCGCCGCGGCGGCGCACCTGGCGGACGGCGGCGGCGAGCCGGCGGTCG
>NZ_LSJO01000538.1:0-260 GCF_001556735.1 Sphingomonas sp. CCH9-F2
GTATCAAGCCGAGCCGCCATTTGGCTCGCCGCAACTGACGAATCGGACCCAGCACGCGCCGCGGGTCGAGCATCGCGCCGGGGCGTCCACCCTTGAGGCTCGAGGCCTGCGCACGCGCGATCTCGACGAGGTCGTCCTTGCGGCGAACGAGCTTCGCATAGATCGCGCGCAGCTCGCCGGCCGTGGCGGCGGGCTCGTCAGGCCAGTTTGCAAATGCGGCCTCGATCAGGTCGGCAGCGGTCGCTTCTCCCTTCAATCGC
>NZ_LSJO01000539.1:0-18296 GCF_001556735.1 Sphingomonas sp. CCH9-F2
GTGGAACACCATCAGCGGCAACACCACCAGCCCGACCTGCGCCGGCGCGAACAGCGCGCCCGCCATCGGCACGCCCGACACCAGGCTCTTCTTCGATCCGCAGAACAGCAGCACGATCGCATCCTCGCGCGACAGGCCGGCGATCCGCGCGGCGACGACATTGGCCACCATCACCACCGCCAGGATCAGCGCGCACGACAGCAGCAGCCCCGCCAGATCGAGCGCGCCGACACGCTGCCAGATGCCCTCCACCACCGCCGCACTGAACGCGGCATAGACGACCAGCAGGATCGATCCGCGATCGACCGGTTGCAGCACCGCCTTGTGCCGCGCCACGAACCCGCCGATCCACGGGCGCAGCAGATGCCCGGCGACGAACGGCAACAGCAATTGCAGCGCGATCGTCTTCACCGATCCCCACGCCATGCCGCCGCCTGCGCTCGCCGCGGGGTGCATGGCGACCTGCACCAGCAGCGGCGTCGCGACGATCCCGATCAGGTTGGACAGCGACGCGCTGCACACCGCCGCCGCGACATTGCCGCGCGCCATCGCGGTGAACGCGATCGACGACTGCACCGTCGACGGCAGCAACGTCAGGAACAACAGCCCCGATGCCATTACCGGATCGATCGCCGCCCCGCCCGCGTGCAACACCGCCAGCCCGACCAGCGGAAACAGGATATAGGTGGACGCCAGCACCATCGCGTGCAGCCGCCAATTGCCCATCCCGGCGACGATCGCCTCACGCGACAGCTTGGCCCCGTGCAGGAAGAACAGCAGCGCGATCGCCGCGTCCGCCAGCATTCCGAACGCCGTCGCCCATCGCCCGGTCGCGGGCAGCAGCGACGCCGCCGCGACGGTGCCGATCAGCCACAACAGGAACGGGTCGACCGACGGCAAGGACAAACGGCGCATGATGCGATCCTGATGCCTGCCCCGCCCCTATCGATCAAACGCAATGATCGGAACGGATCGTTGCAAAAATGAGCGCGGGGGATACTTCCGTCAGCCCAGCGAAAGCTGGGATCTCACTTCCCCAAAGGCCCCAGCCTACGATGGGGCGACCTATCAAAAGGAATTCGCGCAGAGGCGCAGAGATGTATGCGCATCGCCCAAACGCTTCTTGCCATTTCCGCGAATGCAGAGGGGACGCTTCGCGTCAGCGCCACCTCTCTGCGCCTCCGCGTCTCTGCGCGCAAAACCCTTCTACTTTCGCGCAGGCCCCGCGCCTCAGAACCGAAATCCGCGCGACACCGCCCACGCCACCGCGCCTGCAATCACCACGCCCACCAGCGCGCGCCACCAGGACGCACCCAGCGGCTCCACCGCCTCGCCCTCCGCGACGGCGCGTCGCCCGTGGATCATTGCGCCGATCAGGTTGCGCCCGCGGACCAGATACACCAGCACCGCCGCGACATGCAGCGCGATCAACGCCAGCAGCAGGTTGAAGATCACGCCATGCCATTGCGCCGCCATCCGCCCCTGGTCGAAGGTGACGTAATCGGCCAGCGGCCCGCTCTCCAGTCCGTCGACATCGACGGCGAACAGCCCCGCCGTCACCATCGCGGCGACCGTCGCCAGCATCGCCACGACGCTCCATCCGCCCAGCGGATTGTGCCCCGGCGCTGCGCCCGCGCCGCCGCGGACATAGGCGATCACCGCGCGCGGCCCGCGGACGAAGCGCGCGAACCGCGCGGTGCGCCCGCCCGCGAGGCCCCAGAACAGCCGGAACACCACCAGCGCCAGGATGGCGTAGCCCGACGTGCGGTGCCACTCCATCTCATGGTTCTCGCCGCTCCACCACGAAAAGGCGATCAGCGCGATCAGCAGCCAGTGGAACGCGCGCACCGGCACGTCCCACAGCGGCGCGGCACGGGTGGTGCCCGCCGTCATCAATCCTCGGCGCGGAACTGGCGGTGGCACGCGGCGCAGGTCGCGCCGGTCGCCTTCATCTGCGCGCGGATCGCGGTGACGTCGCCGCCGTTGGTCACCGCCACCAGCTTGCCCGATTCGGCGATCAACGCCTTCATCTGCGCATCGAACGCCGCGCGGTTGGTCCAGATCGCTGGCAGCGCATCGGTCTTGACGCCCGCGCCCGGGCCGGTGCCGGCGGGGAACAGTGCGGCCTGCTGGCGCGCCGTGGTGACGATCGCCTGCGCCGCGGCGACCATCGCGGGCTTGGCGGGGGCGTCGGATTTCAGCTGGTCGCCCAGTGCCTTCATCGCCGCGCCCATCTTCTTGAAACCGGCATGGCGGGCGGCGACCACCTGCTGCGGGGGCGGTGCCGCGGCGGTCAGCGTGGCCAGCACCAGCGCGGCGCCGATCGTGTTGCGCATCATCGTCATCTCGTGTCGCTCCCTCGAAGCCGGTCGGCGGTGCGTCATCGCGTCGCCGCGCCCGTCGCACTTGTAGCGGGCGGATAGACGGTGCGGAAGATCGCCCGCACCTCGCTCAATCCCCCGTCCGCCAGCTGCGCCGGGGTGGTGCCGCGCCGGTCAGCGGTATCGGCGCGCGCGCCATGCGCCGCCAGCAGCCGCAGCATCGCCTCCAGCTCGGGCGGGGGCGTGTCGCCGATCGTGCCCAGCAGGACGTGCAGCGCGGTGTCGCCGTTGCGGTCGGCCACGGTCGCGTCGGGTGCGATCGCCAGCGCCTGCGCCAGCGCCGCCGCACTGCCGCCGCGCGCCGCCGCCAGCACCACATTGGTGCCGTCCCGCAGCATCGCGCGCGCGTCTCCCCCGCCCGCCAGGATCGCCGCCATCGCCGCGGCATGGCCGTTGGCGGCGGCGATCAGCAGCGGCGGGGTCGGGGGGGCCGGCGGCGGCGGCACGCCGAAATTGGCCTCCGTCACCCATGTAATGCGCGACGGGCCGGTCAGCCCGTTCGGGTCCGCCCCGCGCGCCAGCAGGACGCGGATCAGCGCCGCGTCGCCCCCCGCCGCCGCGGCGTGCAGCGGCTGCTGCCCGTTCCGGTCGCGCGCCGCCATGTCCGCACCCGGCAGCCCCGCCAGCCGCTCGGCGACGCGCCAGTTCGCCTGGTACAGCGCCAGTTGCAGCGCGCTGGTATCTTCCGGCGCGCGGTCGGTGGTGCGCGCCCCCGCCGCCAGCAACACCTCCGCGGTCCCCGCATCGCCGCCCTTGATCGCGTACAGCAGCGGGGTCATCCCCCCGTCCGAACGCCGGTGCAGGTCCGCCCCGGCCGCCAGCAACGCGCGCACCGCCTCTGCGCGACCGGCATAGGCGGCCCACATCAGCGGCGTCTGGCCGCGCGAATCCGCCACGTCCACCGGCCCCCGAACGCTCAGCATTCGCGCCACGACCGGCGCCGGGCCACGCCCCGCGCACGTCGCCAGCGGCGTCACACCGTCGCGATCGGCATGCCGCACGGCTGCGCCAGCGTCGAGAAGCGCGGTCAGAACCCGCTCCCCACCGCGCTCGCACGCCAGCGCCAGCGGCGTCAGGCCGTCGTCATCCGCCAGATTGGGGCGCGCGCCGGCGTGCAACAACGCCGCCACCACCTCGACATCCTGCACCTCCACCGCCTTCAGCAGCGGGGTCGCGCCGTAATCGCCGCGCCGGTTGACGTCCGCACCCGCCGCGATCGCTGCGCGCACGCCCGCCACATCGTCCGCCGCCACCGCACGCGCCAGCGCGTCCTGTCCGGCCAGCACCGCCGCCAGCATCATTACGCTAACCATGCGTCAGCGCCCCCAGCGGCGCCGTACTGTCGCCGAACGCCGTCGCCGGCACGTCCAGCACGTTCAGCGCGGCGAGCAGCAGGTTGGACATCGTCGTCCCCTTCTCCACCGCGACATGCCGCCCGCCCGGCACCAGCCCGCCCGCGACCACCACCGGCAGGTCCATATGATCATGCTCGTTCGAATCGCCGAACGCCGACCCGCGCAGCACCAGCGTGCGGTCCAGCAGCGATGCCTCACCGTCCTTCGTCTCGGCCATCCGCTTCAGATAATAAGCGAAATACTCCATGTGATGGCGGTTGATGCGCGCCAGCTTCGCCATCTTCTCCGGGCTGTTGCCATGGTGGCTCAGCATATGGTGCGAATCCGGCACACCGATCTCGGGATAGGTGCGGTTGGACAATTCGCGCCCGATCATAAACGTGCCCACGCGGGTGATGTCGGCCTGCATCGCCAGCACCTGCAGGTCGATCATCAGCCGCACATGCTGATCGAACGAATCCGGTATCCCCGCCGGCCGCTCGATCCCCGCCGCCGCGTCGCCCGCCCCGCTCGCGGCGGCACGCTGGATGCGCTTCTCGATCTCGCGCGTCGCCTCCAGATATTCGTCCAGCTTATGCCGATCATCCCGCCCCAATGTGCCGGACAGGCGCGCGGTATCCTCGCGCACGAAGTCGAGGATGCTGGTCTGCCGCCGCGCCTGTGCCAGCCGGCTGGCGGGGTCCAGCGCGTCGCCGTCGCCGAACAGCCGCTCGAACACGTCGCGCGGATTGGCGGTGACGGGCAGCGGCACCGTCGCATTCCGCCACGAAATGCCGTTGGTATAGGCGCAGCTGTAGCCGATGTCGCAGCTGCCCAGCAGGCTCGCCTGATCGATCCCCAGCTCCAGCGAGGGCAGCGGCGTCCCCTCCCCCAGGTGCGCGGCATAGACCTGGTCCATCGACACGCCGCAATGGATGTCGCTGCCCTCGGTCTGGCGCACGTGCACCCCGGTCAGAAACGCCGGACAGGACCGGCCGTGCCCCGCCGGCCGGTCCCCCATCGCCGCCGCCTGCGGATGGCCCAGGCCGGTCACCACGCTGACCCGGTCGCGGAACGGCGCCAGCGGGGCCAGCGTGTCGGGCAGCACCAGCGCGCCGCCGCTGCCGGCGGGACGGAAACCGTCCATCATCATTCCGTTGGGCGAATAGAAGACCTGCAACCGCTTCGGCCGCGCCGCGCGATCGGCGGCGCGCGCGGCGGGTGCCATCGCCTCCAGGAACGGCAGCGCGATGGCGGTACCGGCACCGCGCAGCAACGTGCGCCGGGTGATCGGGGCGCGCAATATCCTCATCGGCTGGCCGTCCTCTTCAGGGTGAAGGCATCGCTGGTCACGATACCGCGCACGATCGTCTGCACGCGATACCGGTCCGCCTTCGCATCGCGCACGATGCGGCGGACCGCGGGCATGTCGCGCGGGGTCAGCCCGCGGGCGAGCGCATAGGTCATCATCCGTTCGGTGAAGGCGCCGACGAATTCGTCGCGTCGCGCCAGCAACACGCCGCGCAACCCGTCGATCCCGGCGAAGCGCGCGCCGTCGGGCATCGTCGCGCTGGCATCGATCACCTGCCCGGCGTCACGCTGGCGCCACGCGCCGACCGCGTCGAAATTCTCGAGCGCGAAGCCCAGCGGGTCCATCTTCACGTGGCAGGCCGCGCAGGCGGGGTTCTTGCGGTGCAGTTCCAGCTGCTCGCGCGCGGTCAGCAGCCGGCCGTCGGCGCGCTCCTTCAGCGCCGGCACGTCGGGCGGCGGCGGCGGCGGCGGGGAGGCGAGCATGTTGTCGAGGATCCACTTGCCGCGCTTCACCACCGACGTGTGGTTGCCATAGGAGGTGACGGTCAGGATGCTCGCCTGCCCCAGCAGGCCGCCGCGGTGCCACGCCGGGTCCAGCGCCACCTTGCGGAACGCGGTGCCCGACACGCCGGGGATGCCGTAATGCCGCGCCAGCCGCTGGTTGAGGAAGGTGTAATCGGCGGCGATGAAATCCAGCACGCTGCGGTTGTCGCGCACCACATGCGCGAAGAACATCTCGGTCTCGCGCGCCATCGCCTGGCGCAGCCGCACGTCGAAATCGGGGAAGACCGCAATGTCGGGCCGCTGCTGGTCGAGGTTGCGCAGGTACAGCCACTGGCCCGCGAAATTGTGCGTCAGCGCATCGGCGCGCGGATCGGCCAGCATCCGCGCGACCTGCGCATCCAGCACGCCGGGCGCGCGCAACTGGCCGCGTTCCGCCAGCGTCAGCAGCGGCTCGTCCGGGATGCTGCTCCACAGGAACAGCGACAGGCGCGTCGCCAGTTCCAGATCGGTCAGCCCGCGGACGGTGCCGGGCGCCACGCCGGCCGGATCGCGCTCGACCACGAACAGGAAGCCGGGCGAGACCAGGATCGCCTCGACGGCGGCGGCCACCCCCTGTTCGAAACCGCCGTCACGGCGCGCGGCGGCATAGACGCGCAGCACCGGCGCCACGTCGTCGGCGCTTACCGGACACCGCCATGCGCGCCGCGCCAGCGACGCCACGATCCGTTGCGCGCACGCGCTCTCGTCCTGCGCGCGCTTCGGGCGGCACAGGAAGATGCGCCGGCGGCTGGGCGTGTCCCCCGCCCCACCGGCACCGAACGGCCCGGTCACGTCGATCTGCAGCACGTCGCGCGGGAAATTGGCCTGCGAATAGCGTGGCGACAGGCGATAGGACGGCACCTGCACCGTGCGCACCCGCCGCCCGTCGACCAGCACGTCCATCGGCAGCATCACCGGCGGCGCGGTCGGCAGCGGCACCGCGTCGAGCGTGTTGCGCAGCGTCTGCACGCTGTCGTCGGGCGCCAGCCGCCGCCGGAACGCCAGCCCGATGACATGCGGCCCCGCGCTGAGCGGCACACGCACGCTCACCTTGTCCTCGACCATCCGGTCGGTTTCGTTGTTGGTGTTGGCGTTGAGCCAGCCGGCGATGTCATAATCGCCCGCGCGCCGCGCATAATAACGCAGCGTGCCGCCACCGCGCGACGCCAGCGGCAGGTCGTCGCCGGAGCGTTCGTTATACGCCGGCCGCCCCGAATTGCGGATCGACCCGTCCTTGGGTACCTCCCACGACGTGGTGAACGGCCGCGGGGAAGCCACGCCCGTGGCGAGCTTCGCGACCCTTCCGGCGACCGCGACATAACGGTCCATCAAGGTCGGCGACACGCTGAGCACGTCGGCGATATTGTCGAAGCCATAGCCCGAATTGTCCTGCGGCAGATCGCGCGCGACATCGACGTCCAACGCCAGCAGGTCTCTCACCGCATTGGCATATTCGACGCGGTTGAGCCGCCGGATCGTCGCACGGCCGGGATCGGGATGCGCCGCGGCATAACCGTCCAGCGCATTCTGAAGCCAGGCGACGAACGCCGCGCGTTCCGCCGGCGCGGGTTGCGCACGGTTGCGCGGCGGCATCTCGCCGATCGACACGCGGCGCAGGATCGCCTCCCATTCCGCCGCATGGGCGCCGATCGCCGGATCGCGCCCGCGCAGGTCGTCGATCGACAGACCCGCGACCTTGTCGATATCATTGTGGCAGCGCGCGCAGAACTGGCCGAGCAACGCGGGCGGCGCGTCGGCGGCGTCCGCGCCCACGGGTGCGGCGACCGTCACCGGCGCCTCCGCCTGCATCCGCGCCCAGCCCGACGCGGCGGCGGTCAGCGCGCTGATCGCCAGCACGCCTCCGCCGATCGTCGGACGCCACCCCTTGCTCACCATGGTCATCGCCCCTGCCGGGCCGCACGCACCGGCCGCGTCATCGCCGGCCCCGCCGGCATGCGCCCTTGGCTATGGCCAGCAGCCACCGCGGTCCATTGCCGTTATCGCAGCGCAGCGAACGAAAAAAGTGCGCACCCGATGCGCACCCCGCGCACATTTGCGCAACATGGCGTCGCGGTAATTGTCATGGGAGGATCGTTGCCGACCCGCTACCCCCGCGGCGGGGAACGAACGGGTGCCGGCCGCGATCGACGCGGGCAGGCGCCTAACCGATCGGGGGATCATCGTCATGCGCGCCTGTCGCCGCATCATCCGTTACGCACGTCCGGCGGTGCCGCTGGCGATCACCTGCGCCCTTGCTGCGCCCGCCGCGGCGCAATCGACGGCCGCCACGGCGGAGGCGCGCACCGCGGCGCGGCTGGACGCGATCGCCGCCAGCCCGCCGCGGCTGCGCATCTTCCTGCAGCGGATGCCCAAGGGCGGCGACCTGCACAATCATTCCGGCGGCGCGATCTATGCCGAGGATATCCTGCGCTGGGCCGCGCAGGACGGGCGCTGCGTCGCGACCGATCCGTATCGCATCGTTCCGCCGCCGTGCGACGCCCCCGGCCGCTTTCCCGCGCGCGGGCTGGAGGAGGATTATCCCCGCTACGCCGCCGCCATCCAGGCGTTCTCGACCCGCGATCACGAGGAGGGGGTCGGCGATCCGACCGTCCCCGGCTACGATCGCTTCTTCGCGACGTTCGACGCCTTCTGGCCCGCCTTCGCCGGCAATGCCGGCCGCGAATTGTCGCTGGTGCGCCAGCAGGCGGCGGGGGACCACGTCTCCTATCTCGAACTGAGCAGCGGCAGCGAGGCGACCGGGCCGCTGCTCGCCGCGATGAAGGGCACGACCGGCAACGATCTCGACGCGCTATACGCCGCGGTGTCTCCGCTGCTGCCCGCCGCCGTGGCGAGCGCACGCGCCGAGTACGACCACGCGGAGGCGGATGCGGCGCGGATCGACGGCTGCACCACGCCGCAGCACACCCCCGCCTGCGACGTCGCGGTACGCTATCTCTACACCGCGATCCGTACCCGCCCGCCGGCGGAGGTGTTCGCGCAGCTGGCGTTCGGCTTCGCGCTGGCCGGGGCCGATCCACGCTTCGTCGGGGTCAATATCGCCGCGCCCGAGCATGATCCGGTCGCGATCCGCGACTATGCGCTGCACATGCGGATGTTCGCCTTCCTGAAGGCGCGTCATCCGACCGTGCCGCTGTCGCTGCATGCCGGGGAACTGACGCTGGGGCTGGTCCCGCCGCGCGACCTGCGCTTCCACATTCGCGATGCCGTTGCGGTCGCTGGCGCGCAGCGGATCGGCCATGGCATCGACATTTCCTATGAGGACGATGCCACCGCGCTGCTCGCCCGGATGGCGCGCGATCGGGTGGCGGTGGAAATCAACCTGACCAGCAACGCGGTGATCCTGGGGGTGAAGGGCGCGCAGCATCCGCTGTCGCTGTATCGCACCGCCGGGGTGCCCGTGGTGCTGTCGACCGACGACGAAGGCGTGTCGCGCAGCGACATGACCAACGAATATCAGCGCGCCGTCGCGGAACAGGGGCTGCGCTACACCGACCTGAAGCAGATTGCGCGCGACACGCTCGCTTACTCTTTCCTGCCGGGCAAAGGACTGTGGCGCGATCGCGCCACAGTCCTTTGCCCGGCAGGAAAGAGTAAGCGAGCGTGTCGCGCGCAATCTGCTTCAGGTCGGTGTAGCGCAGCCCCTGTTCCGCGACGGCGCGCTGATATTCGTTGGTCATGTCGCTGCGCGACACGCCTTCGTCGTCGGTCGACAGCACCACGGGCACCCCGGCGGTGCGATACAGCGACAGCGGATGCTGCGCGCCCTTCACCCCCAGGATCACCGCGTTGCTGGTCAGGTTGATTTCCACCGCCACCCGATCGCGCGCCATCCGGGCGAGCAGCGCGGTGGCATCGTCCTCATAGGAAATGTCGATGCCATGGCCGATCCGCTGCGCGCCAGCGACCGCAACGGCATCGCGAATGTGGAAGCGCAGGTCGCGCGGCGGGACCAGCCCCAGCGTCAGTTCCCCGGCATGCAGCGACAGCGGCACGGTCGGATGACGCGCCTTCAGGAAGGCGAACATCCGCATGTGCAGCGCATAGTCGCGGATCGCGACCGGATCATGCTCGGGCGCGGCGATATTGACCCCGACGAAGCGTGGATCGGCCCCGGCCAGCGCGAAGCCGAACGCCAGCTGCGCGAACACCTCCGCCGGCGGGCGGGTACGGATCGCGGTGTAGAGATAGCGTACCGCGACGTCGCAGGCGGGGGTGTGCTGCGGCGTGGTGCAGCCGTCGATCCGCGCCGCATCCGCCTCCGCGTGGTCGTACTCGGCGCGTGCGCTCGCCACGGCGGCGGGCAGCAGCGGAGACACCGCGGCGTATAGCGCGTCGAGATCGTTGCCGGTCGTGCCCTTCATCGCGGCGAGCAGCGGCCCGGTCGCCTCGCTGCCGCTGCTCAGTTCGAGATAGGAGACGTGGTCCCCCGCCGCCTGCTGGCGCACCAGCGACAATTCGCGGCCGGCATTGCCGGCGAAGGCGGGCCAGAAGGCGTCGAACGTCGCGAAGAAGCGATCGTAGCCGGGGACGGTCGGATCGCCGACCCCCTCCTCGTGATCGCGGGTCGAGAACGCCTGGATGGCGGCGGCGTAGCGGGGATAATCCTCCTCCAGCCCGCGCGCGGGAAAGCGGCCGGGGGCGTCGCACGGCGGCGGAACGATGCGATACGGATCGGTCGCGACGCAGCGCCCGTCCTGCGCGGCCCAGCGCAGGATATCCTCGGCATAGATCGCGCCGCCGGAATGATTGTGCAGGTCGCCGCCCTTGGGCATCCGCTGCAGGAAGATGCGCAGCCGCGGCGGGCTGGCGGCGATCGCGTCCAGCCGCGCCGCGGTGCGCGCCTCCGCCGTGGCGGCCGTCGATTGCGCCGCGGCGGGCGCAGCAAGGGCGCAGGTGATCGCCAGCGGCACCGCCGGACGTGCGTAACGGATGATGCGGCGACAGGCGCGCATGACGATGATCCCCCGATCGGTTAGGCGCCTGCCCGCGTCGATCGCGGCCGGCACCCGTTCGTTCCCCGCCGCGGGGGTAGCGGGTCGGCAACGATCCTCCCATGACAATTACCGCGACGCCATGTTGCGCAAATGTGCGCGGGGTGCGCATCGGGTGCGCACTTTTTTCGTTCGCTGCGCTGCGATAACGGCAATGGACCGCGGTGGCTGCTGGCCATAGCCAAGGGCGCATGCCGGCGGGGCCGGCGATGACGCGGCCGGTGCGTGCGGCCCGGCAGGGGCGATGACCATGGTGAGCAAGGGGTGGCGTCCGACGATCGGCGGAGGCGTGCTGGCGATCAGCGCGCTGACCGCCGCCGCGTCGGGCTGGGCGCGGATGCAGGCGGAGGCGCCGGTGACGGTCGCCGCACCCGTGGGCGCGGACGCCGCCGACGCGCCGCCCGCGTTGCTCGGCCAGTTCTGCGCGCGCTGCCACAATGATATCGACAAGGTCGCGGGTCTGTCGATCGACGACCTGCGCGGGCGCGATCCGGCGATCGGCGCCCATGCGGCGGAATGGGAGGCGATCCTGCGCCGCGTGTCGATCGGCGAGATGCCGCCGCGCAACCGTGCGCAACCCGCGCCGGCGGAACGCGCGGCGTTCGTCGCCTGGCTTCAGAATGCGCTGGACGGTTATGCCGCGGCGCATCCCGATCCCGGCCGTGCGACGATCCGGCGGCTCAACCGCGTCGAATATGCCAATGCGGTGAGAGACCTGCTGGCGTTGGACGTCGATGTCGCGCGCGATCTGCCGCAGGACAATTCGGGCTATGGCTTCGACAATATCGCCGACGTGCTCAGCGTGTCGCCGACCTTGATGGACCGTTATGTCGCGGTCGCCGGAAGGGTCGCGAAGCTCGCCACGGGCGTGGCTTCCCCGCGGCCGTTCACCACGTCGTGGGAGGTACCCAAGGACGGGTCGATCCGCAATTCGGGGCGGCCGGCGTATAACGAACGCTCCGGCGACGACCTGCCGCTGGCGTCGCGCGGTGGCGGCACGCTGCGTTATTATGCGCGGCGCGCGGGCGATTATGACATCGCCGGCTGGCTCAACGCCAACACCAACAACGAAACCGACCGGATGGTCGAGGACAAGGTGAGCGTGCGTGTGCCGCTCAGCGCGGGGCCGCATGTCATCGGGCTGGCGTTCCGGCGGCGGCTGGCGCCCGACGACAGCGTGCAGACGCTGCGCAACACGCTCGACGCGGTGCCGCTGCCGACCGCGCCGCCGGTGATGCTGCCGATGGACGTGCTGGTCGACGGGCGGCGGGTGCGCACGGTGCAGGTGCCGTCCTATCGCCTGTCGCCACGCTATTCGCAGGCCAATTTCCCGCGCGACGTGCTGCAGATCGACGTGACCGGGCCGTTCGGTGCCGGTGGGGCGGGGGACACGCCCAGCCGCCGGCGCATCTTCCTGTGCCGCCCGAAGCGCGCGCAGGACGAGAGCGCGTGCGCGCAACGGATCGTGGCGTCGCTGGCGCGGCGCGCATGGCGGTGTCCGGTAAGCGCCGACGACGTGGCGCCGGTGCTGCGCGTCTATGCCGCCGCGCGCCGTGACGGCGGTTTCGAACAGGGGGTGGCCGCCGCCGTCGAGGCGATCCTGGTCTCGCCCGGCTTCCTGTTCGTGGTCGAGCGCGATCCGGCCGGCGTGGCGCCCGGCACCGTCCGCGGGCTGACCGATCTGGAACTGGCGACGCGCCTGTCGCTGTTCCTGTGGAGCAGCATCCCGGACGAGCCGCTGCTGACGCTGGCGGAACGCGGCCAGTTGCGCGCGCCCGGCGTGCTGGATGCGCAGGTCGCGCGGATGCTGGCCGATCCGCGCGCCGATGCGCTGACGCACAATTTCGCGGGCCAGTGGCTGTACCTGCGCAACCTCGACCAGCAGCGGCCCGACATTGCGGTCTTCCCCGATTTCGACGTGCGGCTGCGCCAGGCGATGGCGCGCGAGACCGAGATGTTCTTCGCGCATGTGGTGCGCGACAACCGCAGCGTGCTGGATTTCATCGCCGCCGATTACACCTTCCTCAACCAGCGGCTGGCGCGGCATTACGGCATCCCCGGCGTGTCGGGCACCGCGTTCCGCAAGGTGGCGCTGGACCCGGCGTGGCACCGCGGCGGCCTGCTGGGGCAGGCGAGCATCCTGACCGTCACCTCCTATGGCAACCACACGTCGGTGGTGAAGCGCGGCAAGTGGATCCTCGACAACATGCTCGCCTCCCCGCCGCCGCCGCCGCCGCCCGACGTGCCGGCGCTGAAGGAGCGCGCCGACGGCCGGCTGCTGACCGCGCGCGAGCAGCTGGAACTGCACCGCAAGAACCCCGCCTGCGCGGCCTGCCACGTGAAGATGGACCCGCTGGGCTTCGCGCTCGAGAATTTCGACGCGGTCGGCGCGTGGCGCCAGCGTGACGCCGGGCAGGTGATCGATGCCAGCGCGACGATGCCCGACGGCGCGCGCTTCGCCGGGATCGACGGGTTGCGCGGCGTGTTGCTGGCGCGACGCGACGAATTCGTCGGCGCCTTCACCGAACGGATGATGACCTATGCGCTCGCCCGCGGGCTGACCCCGCGCGACATGCCCGCGGTCCGCCGCATCGTGCGCGATGCGAAGGCGGACCGGTATCGCGTGCAGACGATCGTGCGCGGTATCGTGACCAGCGATGCCTTCACCCTGAAGAGGACGGCCAGCCGATGAGGATATTGCGCGCCCCGATCACCCGGCGCACGTTGCTGCGCGGTGCCGGTACCGCCATCGCGCTGCCGTTCCTGGAGGCGATGGCACCCGCCGCGCGCGCCGCCGATCGCGCGGCGCGGCCGAAGCGGTTGCAGGTCTTCTATTCGCCCAACGGAATGATGATGGACGGTTTCCGTCCCGCCGGCAGCGGCGGCGCGCTGGTGCTGCCCGACACGCTGGCCCCGCTGGCGCCGTTCCGCGACCGGGTCAGCGTGGTGACCGGCCTGGGCCATCCGCAGGCGGCGGCGATGGGGGACCGGCCGGCGGGGCACGGCCGGTCCTGTCCGGCGTTTCTGACCGGGGTGCACGTGCGCCAGACCGAGGGCAGCGACATCCATTGCGGCGTGTCGATGGACCAGGTCTATGCCGCGCACCTGGGGGAGGGGACGCCGCTGCCCTCGCTGGAGCTGGGGATCGATCAGGCGAGCCTGCTGGGCAGCTGCGACATCGGCTACAGCTGCGCCTATACCAACGGCATTTCGTGGCGGAATGCGACGGTGCCGCTGCCCGTCACCGCCAATCCGCGCGACGTGTTCGAGCGGCTGTTCGGCGACGGCGACGCGCTGGACCCCGCCAGCCGGCTGGCACAGGCGCGGCGGCAGACCAGCATCCTCGACTTCGTGCGCGAGGATACCGCGCGCCTGTCCGGCACATTGGGGCGGGATGATCGGCATAAGCTGGACGAATATCTGGAGGCGACGCGCGAGATCGAGAAGCGCATCCAGCGTGCCGCCGCGAGCGGGGCGGGCGACGCGGCGGCGGGGATCGAGCGGCCGGCGGGGATACCGGATTCGTTCGATCAGCATGTGCGGCTGATGATCGACCTGCAGGTGCTGGCGATGCAGGCCGACATCACCCGCGTGGGCACGTTTATGATCGGGCGCGAATTGTCCAACCGCACCTATCCCGAGATCGGTGTGCCGGATTCGCACCATATGCTGAGCCACCATGGCAACAGCCCGGAGAAGATGGCGAAGCTGGCGCGCATCAACCGCCATCACATGGAGTATTTCGCTTATTATCTGAAGCGGATGGCCGAGACGAAGGACGGTGAGGCATCGCTGCTGGACCGCACGCTGGTGCTGCGCGGGTCGGCGTTCGGCGATTCGAACGAGCATGATCATATGGACCTGCCGGTGGTGGTCGCGGGCGGGCTGGTGCCGGGCGGGCGGCATGTCGCGGTGGAGAAGGGGACGACGATGTCCAACCTGCTGCTCGCCGCGCTGAACGTGCTGGACGTGCCGGCGACGGCGTTCGGCGACAGTACGGCGCCGCTGGGGGCGCTGACGCATGGTTAGCGTAATGATGCTGGCGGCGGTGCTGGCCGGACAGGACGCGCTGGCGCGTGCGGTGGCGGCGGACGATGTGGCGGGCGTGCGCGCAGCGATCGCGGCGGGTGCGGACGTCAACCGGCGCGGCGATTACGGCGCGACCCCGCTGCTGAAGGCGGTGGAGGTGCAGGATGTCGAGGTGGTGGCGGCGTTGTTGCACGCCGGCGCGCGCCCCAATCTGGCGGATGACGACGGCCTGACGCCGCTGGCGCTGGCGTGCGAGCGCGGTGGGGAGCGGGTTCTGACCGCGCTTCTCGACGCTGGCGCAGCCGTGCGGCATGCCGATCGCGACGGTGTGACGCCGCTGGCGACGTGCGCGGGGCGTGGCCCGGCGCCGGTCGTGGCGCGAATGCTGAGCGTTCGGGGGCCGGTGGACGTGGCGGATTCGCGCGGCCAGACGCCGCTGATGTGGGCCGCCTATGCCGGTCGCGCAGAGGCGGTGCGCGCGTTGCTGGCGGCCGGGGCGGACCTGCACCGGCGTTCGGACGGGGGGATGACCCCGCTGCTGTACGCGATCAAGGGCGGCGATGCGGGGACCGCGGAGGTGTTGCTGGCGGCGGGGGCGCGCACCACCGACCGCGCGCCGGAAGATACCAGCGCGCTGCAACTGGCGCTGTACCAGGCGAACTGGCGCGTCGCCGAGCGGCTGGCGGGGCTGCCGGGTGCGGACATGGCGGCGCGCGACCGGAACGGGCAGCAGCCGCTGCACGCCGCGGCGGCGGGGGGCGACGCGGCGCTGATCCGCGTCCTGCTGGCGCGCGGGGCGGACCCGAACGGGCTGACCGGCCCGTCGCGCATTACATGGGTGACGGAGGCCAATTTCGGCGTGCCGCCGCCGCCGGCCCCCCCGACCCCGCCGCTGCTGATCGCCGCCGCCAACGGCCATGCCGCGGCGATGGCGGCGATCCTGGCGGGCGGGGGAGACGCGCGCGCGATGCTGCGGGACGGCACCAATGTGGTGCTGGCGGCGGCGCGCGGCGGCAGTGCGGCGGCGCTGGCGCAGGCGCTGGCGATCGCACCCGACGCGACCGTGGCCGACCGCAACGGCGACACCGCGCTGCACGTCCTGCTGGGCACGATCGGCGACACGCCCCCGCCCGAGCTGGAGGCGATGCTGCGGCTGCTGGCGGCGCATGGCGCGCGCGCCGATACCGCTGACCGGCGCGGCACCACCCCGGCGCAGCTGGCGGACGGGGGATTGAGCGAGGTGCGGGCGATCTTCCGCACCGTCTATCCGCCCGCTACAAGTGCGACGGGCGCGGCGACGCGATGACGCACCGCCGACCGGCTTCGAGGGAGCGACACGAGATGACGATGATGCGCAACACGATCGGCGCCGCGCTGGTGCTGGCCACGCTGACCGCCGCGGCACCGCCCCCGCAGCAGGTGGTCGCCGCCCGCCATGCCGGTTTCAAGAAGATGGGCGCGGCGATGAAGGCACTGGGCGACCAGCTGAAATCCGACGCCCCCGCCAAGCCCGCGATGGTCGCCGCGGCGCAGGCGATCGTCACCACGGCGCGCCAGCAGGCCGCACTGTTCCCCGCCGGCACCGGCCCGGGCGCGGGCGTCAAGACCGATGCGCTGCCAGCGATCTGGACCAACCGCGCGGCGTTCGATGCGCAGATGAAGGCGTTGATCGCCGAATCGGGCAAGCTGGTGGCGGTGACCAACGGCGGCGACGTCACCGCGATCCGCGCGCAGATGAAGGCGACCGGCGCGACCTGCGCCGCGTGCCACCGCCAGTTCCGCGCCGAGGATTGATGACGGCGGGCACCACCCGTGCCGCGCCGCTGTGGGACGTGCCGGTGCGCGCGTTCCACTGGCTGCTGATCGCGCTGATCGCCTTTTCGTGGTGGAGCGGCGAGAACCATGAGATGGAGTGGCACCGCACGTCGGGCTACGCCATCCTGGCGCTGGTGGTGTTCCGGCTGTTCTGGGGCCTCGCGGGCGGGCGCACCGCGCGGTTCGCGCGCTTCGTCCGCGGGCCGCGCGCGGTGATCGCCTATGTCCGCGGCGGCGCGGGCGCAGCGCCGGGGCACAATCCGCTGGGCGGATGGAGCGTCGTGGCGATGCTGGCGACGGTCGCCGCGATGGTGACGGCGGGGCTGTTCGCCGTCGATGTCGACGGACTGGAGAGCGGGCCGCTGGCCGATTACGTCACCTTCGACCAGGGGCGGATGGCGGCGCAATGGCATGGCGTGATCTTCAACCTGCTGCTGGCGTTGATCGCGCTGCATGTCGCGGCGGTGCTGGTGTATCTGGTCCGCGGGCGCAACCTGATCGGCGCAATGATCCACGGGCGACGCGCCGTCGCGGAGGGCGAGGCGGTGGAGCCGCTGGGTGCGTCCTGGTGGCGCGCGCTGGTGGGCGTGGTGATTGCAGGCGCGGTGGCGTGGGCGGTGTCGCGCGGATTTCGGTTCTGAGGCGCGGGGCCTGCGCGAAAGTAGAAGGGTTTTGCGCGCAGAGACGCGGAGGCGCAGAGAGGTGGCGCTGACGCGAAGCGTCCCCTCTGCATTCGCGGAAATGGCAAGAAGCGTTTGGGCGATGCGCATACATCTCTGCGCCTCTGCGCGAATTCCTTTTGATAGGTCGCCCCATCGTAGGCTGGGGCCTTTGGGGAAGTGAGATCCCAGCTTTCGCTGGGCTGACGGAAGTATCCCCCGCGCTCATTTTTGCAACGATCCGTTCCGATCATTGCGTTTGATCGATAGGGGCGGGGCAGGCATCAGGATCGCATCATGCGCCGTTTGTCCTTGCCGTCGGTCGACCCGTTCCTGTTGTGGCTGATCGGCACCGTCGCGGCGGCGTCGCTGCTGCCCGCGACCGGGCGATGGGCGACGGCGTTCGGAATGCTGGCGGACGCGGCGATCGCGCTGCTGTTCTTCCTGCACGGGGCCAAGCTGTCGCGTGAGGCGATCGTCGCCGGGATGGGCAATTGGCGGCTGCACGCGATGGTGCTGGCGTCCACCTATATCCTGTTTCCGCTGGTCGGGCTGGCGGTGTTGCACGCGGGCGGGGCGGCGATCGATCCGGTAATGGCATCGGGGCTGTTGTTCCTGACGTTGCTGCCGTCGACGGTGCAGTCGTCGATCGCGTTCACCGCGATGGCGCGCGGCAATGTCGCGGCGGCGGTGTGCAGCGCGTCGCTGTCCAACCTGATCGGGATCGTCGCGACGCCGCTGCTGGTGCAGGTCGCCATGCACCCCGCGGCGAGCGCAGGCGGCGGCATGGCGTGGGGATCGGTGAAGACGATCGCGCTGCAATTGCTGTTGCCGTTCGTCGCCGGGCATCTGCTGCGCCCGTGGATCGGCGGGTTCGTGGCGCGGCACAAGGCGGTGCTGCAACCGGTCGATCGCGGATCGATCCTGCTGGTCGTCTATGCCGCGTTCAGTGCGGCGGTGGTGGAGGGCATCTGGCAGCGTGTCGGCGCGCTCGATCTGGCGGGGCTGCTGCTGTCGTGCGCGCTGATCCTGGCGGTGGTGATGGTGGCCAATGTCGTCGCCGCGCGGATCGCCGGCCTGTCGCGCGAGGATGCGATCGTGCTGCTGTTCTGCGGATCGAAGAAGAGCCTGGTGTCGGGCGTGCCGATGGCGGGCGCGCTGTTCGCGCCGGCGCAGGTCGGGCTGGTGGTGTTGCCGCTGATGGTGTTCCAC
>NZ_LSJO01000054.1:0-3169 GCF_001556735.1 Sphingomonas sp. CCH9-F2
GGGGCGGCGATGGCAACGCGGATCGCGCGCCCCGCATCTTCGGCAACGGGGCCGTAGATCTCGGCGATCTCCTCCAGCTCGACAGCCAGGTCGACGGGGGTGAAGCTCTCCTTGCCAATCCCCGCCTCCGCGCGGGTGATGCGCAGCGCGGTTTCGACCATCGCCAGCAGCCGTTCGCCCTCCGCCAGCGCGCGGTCGACCGCATCCTGCGCGGCCGGTTCGGTGACCGCGGCGGCAGCGCGTTCCAGCGCCGAGCGCAACCGGGTGAGCGGCGATTTCAGGTCGTGCGCCAGCCCGTCGGTCGCGATCGTCAGTTCGGCGACCAGCCCGTCGACGCGGCCCAGCATCGCATTGACCGACTGCGCCAGCGCGGCGAAGGCATCGCCGGAGCGGTCGGCGGGCACGCGCCGCGACAGGTCGCCGTCGCGCACCGCATCCAGCGTCGCGACCGTCGCATCCAGCCGCAGCACGATCATCCGCGCCGCCAGCCACGCCGCCAGCGCGGCGAAGGCGATCGCCAGCGACAGTGCGAACAGCGTCGCCGCCTCCAGCAGCCGCACCGCGCGGCGCTCGCCTTCCACCACGCTGCCGGTCAGCAAGCGGAGCCCGCCGGGCAGCGCGGTGGCGCGCAGCAGCATCGCCTCCGGCGCGTCATGCGTGATGCGGTAGAGTTCCACCTGCGCCGCACCGCGATCGACCGCGACATTCGGGGGAAAGGCGGCCAGATTGCCCGCGATCCGCCGCCCGCGCGCATCGGCGAGCAGCATCACGCTGCCCGGCGTCACCACGCGGGTGGTGCGCAGCGCGATCGCGCGCGCCAGTTCGGCATCGCCCCCCGCCGCGCGCACCGCCAGCAGATCCTGGCGCAGCACCTCCCCCGCCTCCGCCGCGCCGGCGCTGACCTGCCGCAGCACGACGATGCGGATCGCGGCGAGCAGCGTCGCGGCGGCCGCGATCTGCAACAGGAACACCAGAGCGGCGAACCGGAAGGTGGTGGACCGCCACAGCATCGCGCGCGTCAGGGCGTCGCGCCCAGACGGTAGCCCGCGCCGCGCACGGTGTGCAGCAGCGGGCGCGCGAAGCCTTCGTCCACCTTCTTGCGCAACCGGCTGAGGTGCACGTCGATCACGTTGGTGCCGGGGTCGAAGTGATAGTCCCACACCCCCTCCAGCAACATCGTGCGGGTCACCACCTGATCGACATGGCGCAGCAGGAATTCGAGCAGCCGGAATTCGCGCGGCTGGAGTTCCACGACGCGCCCGGCGCGCTTCACGCGGCGCGCCAGCAGGTCCATCTCCAGATCGTCGCACACCAGCACCGTCTGCACCGCGGGCGCCGCCTTGCCGCGGCGGATCAGCAGGCGGATGCGCGCCAGAAGCTCCGCGAAGGCGAACGGCTTGACCAGATAATCGTCGCCGCCGCCGGTCAGCCCCTTCACGCGGTCCTCGGGCGAGCCGAGTGCGGACAGCACGATCACCGGCGTGTCGATCCCCGCGCCCCGCAGCGCGGCCAGCACCGCCATGCCGTCGATCCCCGGCAGCATCCGGTCGAGGACGATGCAGTCGTAGCTGCCGTCGGTGGCGTGGAACAGGCCGTCGCGGCCGTTGTCGGCGCGATCGACGGTGAACCCTTCCTCCACCAGCCCCTTGGCGACGTAATCAGATGTGGCGGTATCGTCCTCCACCAGCAATATCTTCGCTGACAAGCGGCCCGCCCTCCTTCGGCATCGTCATGCGCACCTCGGCCGCATCGCGCAGCACCACCAGGTCGACATCGACCCCTGATGCCACCGCGCGATCGACCTCCGCAAGCGAATCGGGCGCATGGCCGTCGACGCGCTCCACCACGTCACCGACGCGCAGCCCCGCCGCCTCGGCCCGGCCGCCGGCGCGCAGACTGGTGACGACCAGCCCCGCGGGCAGCCCCGCCGGCGCCGCGACGAAGGTGGCGCCGGTCGCGTCCGGTCCCGCGGCGCGCGGCGCGCGCATCGCATGGATCGACAGCAGCGCCCCCAGCGTCGCCAGCACCAGGAACGCCAGTGCCGCACGTCCCAGCATCTGCAGCGTCGTCATCCCGCCCCCTCCGCCCGTGCCCGATCCGGTACGCCGCCGCCCTGCGCGCGCGCCAGCGACAGCAGTTCGTCGAGCCGCGCCATGATCGACTGGTCGATCACCTCATGCATCCGCAGCATTTCCAGCTCGGTGCGCAAATTCACCTCGTAATCCAGGCTGGCGGCCAGCCGGTCCTTCGCGGCCTGGCGGTTCTGGCTCATCATGATCACCGGCGCCTGCACCGCGGCCAGCGTCGACAGCATCAGGTTGAGGAAGATGTACGGATAGGGATCGAACGGGTGACCCCAGCGCGCCAGCACGTCGCTGTTGAGCACCATCCAGCCGACCAGCACCAGCGTGAAGGCGATGATGAAGCCCCACGATCCGCCGACCGCCGCCACCCGGTCCGCCAGCCGGTCGCCCAGCGTCGCGCGTTCGTCAGCGACGTCGGCGGCGTCGCGCGCGATCGGGCGGCGTTCCTGCATCTTGGCCAGCACGTTGCGCTCTTCGGCATCGAGCGCGGCGGGCGCCTTGCCGATCAGCCGCGCGGCGAGGAGATGGAGGGGATTGCTGGCCATCGACGGTTCCTTTCGATCGATGGCGTAGCGCACGCCCGGTGATCGGCACGTGGGCGCAACATGACCAATCGCTCATGTTCCCGACAGGCGCGCGCCAGCCGCGCTGCGCCATCAGCACCGCGATGCCAGTGCGCAACCGCCCCGACCCCCCGACCCCGAACAGCAGCGCCGGCCGCGCACGGGCGCTGGACGAGCGGATTTGCCGGATGATCTGCCCGATCGCGTCGGCGATGGTCGGCGTGTGCCTGACCGGGATCGGCCTGTTGCATCTGGCGACGGGGGTGGGCGCACCGGCGGGGATCGCCGACGACCTGCTGGCGATCGATTCGCTGCTGTTCCTGGTCGCGACGCTGGCGTCGTACATGGCGCTGCGCACGCTGCCCAACCGCCGGCTGCACCGGCTGGAACGGACTGCCGACGCCGCGTTCATCGCCGCCATGCTGCTGCTGACCGCGGCGTGTTTCGTCATCACCTATGCGCTGAGTTCCTGACCATGGCCGATCCCACCCGCCGTTCGAACCCGCTGGCCGCCGCGATGGG
>NZ_LSJO01000540.1:0-3332 GCF_001556735.1 Sphingomonas sp. CCH9-F2
CGTCGGCGGGGGTGATCGCGCGGTGGCGCACCGCGATGCGCCCGGTGACGCGCACCCCGGCGTCGCGCAATTGCCGCGCCAGCAGCCAGGCGGCGCGGTGCGCGGGATCGTCCAGCCCCACGGTGACGGTCTGCGCCGCGCCGCCCGCCGGTATCGTCCCGGTCAGCCGCAACAGGTCGCTGCCCGGCTCGCGCGCGAAGCCCAGATCGGCGGGAGTGCCGGCCGGGGCGGTCAGGATGCGGTTGTCGATGCGGAAATAACCGTCGCCCGCCACCGCCGCGGGCGCCCCCGCCGCGCCCGGCGTGACGGTGAGCGTGACGACATTGTCGTCGATCGTCAGCGCGGAGATGGCGGTGCCGTAGCGCCCGGCCATGTTGTTCCAGCTCATCCCCGCCGGCCAGCGCTCGTCGGGCAGGAAGGTGTCGTCGCCGATCACGTCGCGCACCGTGCGCGTCCGCGCAGCCACCGCGCGCGCCAGTTCGGACAGGCAGTCCGCGGTACAGTCCGCCGCCGCCGACAGCCGGGCGTCGCCATGCCCCGACAGGATCACGTCGCCCCCGTCGAGCCGGACGCTGGCGCCGCCCGCGGCATCGGGCGCGGCGGTATCGAGATTGGCGAAGGCGGCGGCGGTGGTGAACAGCTTGGTATTGGAGGCCGGGACGAAGCGTTCGTCGGCGCGGATCGCCACCACCTCGCGCCCGTCCTCGTCCACCACCAGCAGCCCGATGCGCGTGCCGGCCGGCGCGGTGGCGAGCGCCTGTTCGACGGGTTCGGCGGACGCGGCGGGCGCGGCGAGGAGCAGCAGGATCGCAAGTGGATAGCGCATTCAGCGGCCTTCGATGACGTCGCCCAGCACCGACAGGAATTCGGCGGCGAGCGCACTGGGTGGACGGTCGAGCAAGTGGATGGCGTGGACGTCGAAGGTCAGCGGGGGCTTGAGCGAGCGTACCGCCAGCCCGTCGCCGCGCGTCGCGTCGGCGGTAAAATTGTCGACGATCGTCAACCCGACGCCCGCCCGCACCAGCGCGGCGGCGATGTAGAAGGTGCGCGCCGAGGCGACCTCGTCGAATTCGACCCCGAGCCGCTCCAGCTCGTCGGTGAACAGCCGCCCGATCGGGCCGGAGGCGGCGAGCGTGATGAACGGGTGGCCGGTGATCTGCGCCAGTTCCAGCCGGGCGGGCGCGTCGGGAATATCCTGTTCGCGGTAGAGGACGACCAGTTCGCCCTCGCCCAGCCAGCTCTGGCCGAGGGGGGCGCCGCGCGGCACCTCGTTGGCGATCGCGATATCGGCCTCGCGCTCGTATAGTTTGCGCAACAGGTCGTCGTGGTGGACGGTCTGCAGGTCGAAGCGGACGTCGGGGCGCTGCTTCAGGAAGCGTGCGACCGCCGCGGGGATGACGCCCAGCGCCAGGCTGGGCAGCGCCGAGATGCGCAGCGTCGCGCCCGCGCCGGCGCGCAGGTTGCGTCCCGCCTCGCGCAGCGCGCGCACGCGGTCCTGAATCTCCGCCACGCCGGAAAACAGCGCATGCGCATCCTCGGTGGGGACGAGGCGGCCGTTGGTGCGCTGGAACAGCTCGAACCCCAGGAGGCTCTCGGCATGGCGCAGCGTCTTCGACACCGAGGGTTGCGAGACGTTGAGCGCGCGCGCCGCGGCGCTGACCGAGCCGTTGACGTAGACGGCGTGGAAGATTTCGATATGGCGCAGGTTCATGGCGCGAGGTGTAGCGCCATCGGCGTCACGCCGCCACGCGCCCGCGCAGCCGCGCATCGTCCAGCGCGCCTTCGCCGCGCGCCACCAGCGTCGCCACCGTCAGGTTCGCCGACGCCGACGGGACGGTGCGGGTCATGTCGAGCAGCCGGTCGAACGGCAGGACCAGGCCGACGACCAGCGCGGTCTGTTCGGGCGACACCCCCACCGCGGAGAGCATCGCGGCGAGCATGAACAGCGAGGCGGACGGGACGGGCGCGGTCCCGAACGCGGCGAGCGCGCCGGTCGCCAGCATGATCGCCAGCATCCCAGCATCGGGGACGATGCCGAGCGCCTGGAGCGCGAACTGGCCGAGCAGCCCGACGTACATCGCGGTCCCGTCCTTCCCGATCGACGCGCCCAGCGGCAGGACGGTGGAGGCGATCGGGCGCGCGATGCCGAGGTTGTCCTGCGCCACGCGCAGCGCGACCGGCAGCGTCGCCGACGACGACGCGGTGGAGAAGGCGACCGCCAGCGCATCGACGATCCCGCGGAAGAAGCGCGACACCGGCACGCGCGCAACGAAGGCGAGCAGACCGGCGTGGACGACCAGCATCTGGAACAGCGAGGCGAGGACGACGCCCAGCGCCAGCCAGCCGACATGGACGAACACCGCGGTGCCGCCGGTCGCCACCGCATTGGCGATCAGCGCGGCGACGCCGAACGGCGTCACCTCCATGACGATCCGCACGATATGCAGCAGCACCGCGGCCAGCCCCTGGAGCAAAGCGACGACCGGCCTGCCCGCCTCGCCCGCCATGACGCTGCCGATGCCGAGCAGCACCGCGACGAAGATGATCGCCAGCATGTCGCCCTTCGCCAGCGCCTCGACGATGTTGGCGGGGACGATCGACAGCAATTGGTCGGCGGGGGTCACGGGCGTGCCCAGCACGTGCGGCGCGACCCCGGCCAGCGCGATCCCCTCCCCGGGGCGCAGCAGTAGCCCGGTCGCCATGCCGATCGACACCGCGATCAGCGTGGTCAGCGCGAACAGCCCGACGGTGCGCCCGCCGATCGGCCCCAGCCGGCGCGGATCGCCCAGTCCCGCGATCCCGGCGGCGATGGTGATGAGGACGACCGGCACCACCAGCATCTTGATGAGACGGACGAACAGGTCGCCGACCAGCCTGATCGCGGCCGCGCCCTCCGGCCACAGCGTCCCGATCAGGATGCCGACCAGCAGCCCGCCGACGACGCGCTGCCACAGCGGGATCGCGAACCAGCGGCGCGTCATCGCGTCATGCCGCCGCGCCCCAGAAACCGGCGGCGGGCGGGTGGAGGATGCCGTCGCGATCGGTGACGCCGCCGTCGCGGTCGTGCGACAGCCACAGCGGGCCGTCGAGATCGACGAACGCCGCGCGGCCCGCCAGCAGCAGCGCGGGCGCAATGCCCAGCGACGAACAGACCATGCACCCCACCATCAGCCCGAACCCCCTGTTCACGGCTGCATCGGCCAGCGCCAGCGCCTCGGTCAAGCCGCCGGTCTTGTCGAGCTTCACGTTCACATGCGTGTAGCGGCCGCGCAGCGCGTCGAGATCGGCGCGGGTATGGAGCGATTCGTCGGCGCAGATCGCGATCGGCGAGG
>NZ_LSJO01000541.1:0-29264 GCF_001556735.1 Sphingomonas sp. CCH9-F2
ATACCCGCCAGCACCAGGCCCGCGGTATAGGGCAGGCCGATCCGCCGCGACACCATCGCCACCAGCGAGGCGACGATCAGCATCGTCCCCAGTTGGGTCGGTCCGATCTCTGCCATCAATACTCCTTGGATCGTCGGGCGATCATGGTGCGGCCGTCGCGGCGGCCGTCAGCGCGAAGCGCCTGCCCGCGGCCGGCGCAGGCGTTGCAGCGATGCCCTGCTGGCGCAGCGCGGCCGCGATCGCCAGTGCACGACGGGCGCCGAGATCGGGGTTGGCGGGCGACGGGCCCTCGGGCAAGCCCGGCACCGCCAGCGCCGACAGGTTCCAGCGCTTTGCCGCCCAGACGGAGGTCGCGATGGCGTCGCCGGCGCCGGCATCGAGCGCGTCGGAACCGTCGGCAAACACGATGTCAGGCAACGGCCCCTGCGGCGGGACGATCGCCACATCCCAATCCTCGCTCTGCTGCGCCGCGCGCCGCTCCAGCGCGCGATAGGTCGCAACGGTCGCGCCGGGCAGCGCGGCGGCGGCGGCGATGGCGCGATGGTGGTCGCGGTCGATCGTCACCGCCTCGGGCGCGACGCCGGTGATCAGCGCGATGGCATTGGCCAGGTCGGTGACGTGTTGCGCGGCGGTGTTGGTGGCTTCTCCGGCCTGGCGCAGCTCTTCGCGCTGGGCGGCGAGCGCATCGGCCCCCGCGCCGAGCAGGATCTGGTCGAGGTTCAGCCGCACCGGCCGGGCCAGCTGTCGTGACAGTGCGGCCTGGATCGCGCTCGTCTTCTGCATCGAACGGCGCGGCGTGATGACGACCGCACGCACGACGATCGGCCGCGCGGTGAAATCGATGTCGAGCTGCGTCACGCGCGCTTCGGCACCGAACCGGTCCGACAGCAGCGACCGCGTCTGCGCGGTGGCCAGCGCTTCCCGTCCGATCCGGTTGAGCGAAATGCCGAGCGGAACGGCCATGACGACGAACACCAGGGTCAGCACGCCTGTCTGCGCCCAGCTCTGCCGTCGCGACAGATGATGACCGAAGCCGTAGAAGCGCGCCATCACCGTGGCCGACAGGGCGATGGTGATGAAGTTGGTGGCGAACAGCGCGAAGGCGCCCATGCCGACCGGGGCGTTGCGGGTGGCGATGCCGTATCCCACCACGGCAAGCGGCGGCATCAGCGCGGTCGCGATGGCGACGCCGACGATCGTGTCGCCGCGCCCGCGGATGATCGCGAAGGTCCCCGCCAGCGCCGCGAATAGCGCAACCGCCAGGTCGAACAGATTGGGCCGCGTCCGCGCGACGATCTCCGCAGTCGGCGCCTGCAACGGCGAGACGAGCACCAGCAGCGCGGTGAAGGCGATCGCCGCGACCGCCCCGATCAGCAGCGCCTTCAGCGATCGCCGCAGTTCGCGAAAGTCAAAGAGCGCCAGGCTGAACCCGAAACCAAGGATCGGGTTCATCAGCGGCGAAATCAGCATCGCGCCGATCACCACCGCCGGCGACGACAGCAGCAGCCCGAGCACCGCAATCCCCGCCGACATCATCGTCATGAACGCGAAGCGCGGGCTCCATCCGCTTTCCTCAATGACGCGCGCCAGCACCGCCTCGTGATCGACACGGCCGACGACCGACAGCCGCCACCATCGATACAGCGCGATACGGCTGAGGCGTCCGGCGGGTTCGGGGCGATCCCCCGTGGCGACATTCATGGCAAACGCTCCGTGGGGACGATCTCGACGATCCGGTCGCCGGTCTCCAGCCGCTGTGCCCCGGCTTCCCAGAAGCCGATCGCGGCGCCGCGGCGATGCAGCCGGACGCCGAGGCCGGTGTTGAGAGCGGACAGCGGCTGGCCCACCTCCGCCGGCGTGACATCGCGTTCGTGCAGCGCGACGCGGCCGACGTGCGCGGCAAGATCGGCGATGTAATCGGCCAGATGCTCACCATGAGTGGAACCGGCGAGCAGCAGTCCGGCGAAGCTTGCCGGATTGATGACCGTCGTCGCCCCGGCCTGTCGGGCGAGCGGTTCGTTGTCCTCCGATCGGATCACGACGCTCAGCGGCACGCCGGGCGCCAGGCCGCGCGCCGTCAGCACGATCAGGATCGAGGTGTCGTCGCGCCCCGCCGACACAATCACCGCCTTGGCGCGGGCGACCTGCACCGCATCCAGCGTCGCATTGCGGCTGGCGTCGCCCTGCAGGACGTTGACGCCCAGCCGCTCGGCCAGTTCGACCGCAGCGGCGCGTTCGTCGATGACGACGATGGTCGCGGGGTCGGCACCGCGCCGGATCAGTTCGGCGACCGCCTCGCTGCCCGACGTGCCGAAGCCGGTGACGATCGTATGGCCGCGGAGGCGTTGCTGGATCATGCGCATCCGCCATCCGTCCCATACCCGTCGCAGAAGAAAGTCATAGGCGGTTCCCAGAAAGATCAGCCACACGAACAGCCGGATCGGCGTGACGACGAACGTATCGAACAGCCGGGCCTGCTCCGTCACCGGCACGATATCGCCGTAACCCACCGTCGTGATCGTGATCATCGTGAAATAGAGGACGTCGGCGAAGCTGATGTGGCCGTCGATATTGTCACGCAGCCCGCCACGGTCGAACCAGTGACCCGCAAGTGCGATGCCGATCAGGGCAAGGACCAGGCCGACCCGCCACAGGAGCGAGAGCCAGACCGGCGTACCTCGGCGCCGCCGCAAGGCGCCGGTGACAGATGTTTTGCCACGCGCCGCGCGGCGGTCGCGTCGGATCATGCCGTACCCGTGCGCATGGTCGCGCGGTGGTGCCGGTCCGTGGCGGTGGACAGGGCAGCCGCGGGACGGCGCGCGCAATCGGTCATGGCTGCCCTCCGTCACGGTCATCGGCACTGGCGGCCCGACCAGCGCAACTTGCCTGCGCTCCCCCCGGGCGGGAAGGAAGCGCACCCGGTGACGGCTATTGCAGCCACCGCCCGACAGGACAAGGGAGGCGCCGCATTCGCCAGCGCGGCCGATATCGGCTATCGCGCGGCCATGCCCACACATGACATCAATCCCCGCGTCTTCTGGGGGGCCTCGGCGATCATCGCCGCATTACTGCTGACCACCATCGCGATGCCGGGCAGCGCCGATCACGCTTTCAAGACGGCGCAGGCGTGGACGATCGACACGTTCGGCTGGTTCTACATCGCGGCGGTCGCGGTGTTCCTGGTCGTCGTGCTGGTGCTCGGCTTCGGGCCGGCGGGCAAGCTCAAGCTGGGGCCGGACGATGCCGAGCCGGACTTTCCCTATCTGTCGTGGCTGGCGATGCTGTTCGCGGCGGGCATGGGGATCGGCCTGATGTATTTCGCGGTCGCCGAACCGATCCAGCATTACATCTCGCCGCCCGAGGCAAAGAGCGGCACGATCGATGCTGCGCGCGAGGCGATGGCGATCACCTTCCACCATTATGGCGTCCATGCCTGGGCCATCTATGCGCTGGTCGGCCTCAGCCTTGCCTATTTCACCTATCGCAAGGATCTGCCGTTGACGCTGCGGTCGGGGCTGTCGCCGTTGCTCGGCAAGCGGATCGACGGGCCGATCGGCGATGCGATCGACATCTTCGCTGTCTGCGGCACCGTGTTCGGCGTCGCCACGTCGCTGGGGTTCGGCGTGTCGCAAATGACGGCGGGCCTTGCCTATAACTACGGTGCGCCCGACGGTACGACGACCAAGATCGTCGTGATTGTGCTGGTGATGGGGGCGGCGACGCTGTCCGTGCTGAGCGGCGCCGATCGCGGCATCCGCCGCCTGTCGGAACTGAACCTGACGGTCGCCGTGCTGCTGATGCTGTTCGTGCTGGCGTTGGGGCCGACGCTGTTCCTGCTGCGCGCGCTGGTGCAGAATTTCGGCCTGTACCTCGACCATTTCGTCATGCGGACCTTCACGCTGTATGCCTACGAGCCGCGCGCCTGGATGGCCGACTGGACGCTGTTCTACTGGGCGTGGTGGATCGCCTGGTCGCCGTTCGTCGGCATGTTCATCGCGCGCATTTCGCGCGGGCGGACGATTCGCGAATTCGTGACCGGCGTGCTGTTCGTGCCGACCGCCTTCACCTTCCTTTGGATGACGGTGTTCGGCAACACAGCGATTTCGCTCGACCTTGGGCCGGCGGCCGGCGGCATCGCGGATGCGGTGCAGGCGAACCTGTCGACCGCGCTGTTCAAGTTCCTGGAATATCTGCCCGCAGCCGGCGTCACCTCAACCCTGGCGATCATGCTGGTCGCCGTGTTCTTCGTCACATCCGCGGACTCCGGCGCGCTGGTTATCGATACGCTTGCATCGGGCGGGGCGGAGGATACGCCGCGCTGGCAGCGGATTTACTGGTGCGTGCTGCTCGGCGTGACGGCGACGCTCCTGCTGCTCACCGGCGGCCTGGGGGCGTTGCAGGCAGCGACGTTGATCGCGGCGCTGCCGTTCTGTTTCATCATGCTGATGCTGGCATTGGGTCTGGTGCGACAGACCAACGCCGATCTGGCCGGGGTGACGCTGTCCAACGAAGCGCCGGCGATCGGCGAGCGACTGAAGCGCCTTATCGTGCCAGCGCGCAGGGTGGACATCGTGCGGCAGATCGAACGGACCGGCGCACCGGCGCTGCGCTCCGTGTACGAAGGCCTGCAACAACAAGGCTGGGGGGAAAGCCGCCTCGAGATCACCGAGGACAGCGCGGCTTTACTTCTCGACGCGGAGGAAGGACGCACCTTTATCTATCGCCTCGAGCCGCGCGCGCGGCCGCTCGCTGCCTATACCGCGCTGGAAGCGTCGGAGGCACGGCGCAGCAAGGCATGGTTCCTCGCCGCGCAGACGCATCATGATATCCGGTCCCGCGACCTGACTGGTTTCACCGTCGAGCAGATCGCTGGTGACGTGCTGACCCAGCTCGAACGATGGCGGCTGGCGTGAGCCGACATCCGTGATGAGAGCCGGTCACAGGCCCCTGCCCCTGTCGGCCGCACCTGCGCGCCTCTCATGACCGTGCGTTGGCCGTGTCATCGGGACGGCCGGCCGAAAGCCGCGATGCGACGTGCGGGAGCGATCGATCCACGACGCAGGAATACGTGCTTTCCCGGTTGGAACCCCGCCACCAGCAGGGACCACCAGCGGACCTGCCGCCCGGCCCGTCAAAACGCCCCGTGCAGGCGCACCGCGAATATATCGGCCGGGCCGCGGTCGCGGTTGTAGCCGGGGTTGGCAATATGCTGACAATCTAGCGAAATCTCGACCCCGCGGGTCGCGACCAGCTTGTAATATGCCTCGCCGATATATTCCGGGCCGGGATGCGGCAGCCTCCCGTCTCCGACCAGAACGCCGAGGCCGCCGGCGTCGAGATAGCGTTGATGCACGCGGCTGATACCGTTGACGACGATCACTGCGCCCGCCGTGTCGCTCAACCGGCCCCACCCTGCCCCGTTCAGCGCGAGGCCGAGCTGGGCAGTGCGATCAATGTCGGTAAAGTCATAGGGCTCGACCTGACCGTCGGCGGTCCCGGCCCGCCCGAACACACCCAGGGTGTCGGTCAGCGCCTGCTCGGCGTTGATACTGATCCCGGCCCGCGCGCGGCGACGGCGGACCAGCGCCATATCGGCGCCATCTCCGGTCCGGGCGGCAGCCGCCAGCGCATCGTCGAAGCGGCCGAAGCGCCCGCGGTTCCGGAACAGCGTCACACGGACCGCGCCGGGCCGCCCCGCAAGCATCTGACGGTACTCGATTTCCGTATCCAGCTGATACTGGCGGAACCCCGTCTCCAGCGTTTCGCCGTTCGGCACCTTGGAAAGGTTGAACGCGCCGAACCGTAGCGTCCATGCGCCGCGATACGCTTCGGCGGCAATCCCGGTGGTATAGCCCCAGGCATCGGCGGCATAATCGAACGTGCCCGCATCGACCGCCGACCAATTGAGGAAATCGCCCCGCGGATCATGCGCATAGCTGTTGGTGTCGAACACGTCGCCGACGCCGATCTTGCCCGCGGTTAGCACGAGGCGGTCGCTCGCGCGCGATCCGGCAGCCGCGCCGCCCAGCGCGATGGTCTGGCGGAGATACAGCCGCTGGAGCCGCAGATACGGACGCCGACGGCCGACCTTGTACGCCTCCGCGCTCGGGAAGCCGGCGACGCCCAGCGTGTTCGACAGGCCGAAGCCCTGGTCGATCTCCGGACTTACCCACAATTCGCTCCCGGCCCATGGCCGCACCCCGGCAAAGAGCGTGACGTCGACCGTCTCCCTCGCCTGTCGCGGCGTCAGGCTGTTCGCGCCGGCATAGGGGGACGCGAAGCCCGGCGTGCCTTGCAGGACAAACGTCGCCTGCCCGCGGATCGCGATCCGCTCGCCCTCCGGTATCCCGTCGGCCGGGGTCGCAGGCGCCACCACGGCGGGCGGGCTGCCCTGAACGGACTGGGCGCGGGCGGGGGCGTGGAGTGTCAGGCCGGCGAGCGCACAAGCGCCTGCCGTCGCAAGAAGCCGGGTCATGGACGATCCCCTTGAACGGTGACGGTTACAGCCGCTGCGTCAGTGCCAGATGGATGATGCGGACGAGGACGAGGCCGCCCGCCACGACGAGGTAGAGCCGAAGGATGCCAAGCCACAGCCGCTCACCGCGTCCCAGCATCGCCGGCGCGAGCGCGTGGAGCGGCGGCATCCGCCACTCGGCCTTGCGGGTGCGATCGATGGCCTCCCCACCAGTGCCGACGAAAAGGCGCAGCGCGAACCAGCCGATCAGCGCCGCCGACGATCCGCCCCCCAGGATCGACAGCATCGTGACGGCGCTCAGAGCGGGGAACAGCACGGAGGCCGTCAGCACCACCGACAGCAGGACCAGCACCGTGATCACCGCGCCGGTGAAAAGGTTGAGCCAGCGCCCGTTGCGCCACGGCCCCAGCACCGCTTCGTCGTTGCAGAGCAGCAGCAAGAACACGGTCGCGCTGGGTAGCAGGACCCCGGCGAGCGACTGCACCGCATTGGTCAGCAGGCCCAGCGGCGTGCCCGGGATCAGCACCAGCGCCGCAGCGATCGCAATCAGGCCGGCGAACACGAGGTAAAAGGCGATCGACTCCCGGGGCGAACGATGCAGCGAGTGCCGGATGCCGAAGGTATCGCCGATCGCATAAGCGGTGCTGAGCGAGACGGCCGCCGCACCGATGATGGACGCGTCGATCAGCGCGATGGCGAAGAGGATACCCATCAGGCGCCCCGAATGCGCCGCGATGCCGCGCGCAACGGCCCCGGCATCGGTAAACTGGCCGATGCCACCGGTGCCGGCAAACGCGGCGGCGGTGAACGCCATCATCGCCACCGCGCCGACGATGACGACCGCGATGCCGATCCACAGGTCGACCCGGCTATAGGCCATGAAGTGCGGACCGATGCGCTTGTCGATCAGGTAGCTTTGCTGGAAAAACAGCTGCCAGGGCGCCACGGTGGTGCCGACGATCGCGATGATGAGCAGCGTCACGTCCGCCAGATGGCCGCGCGCCGGCAGTCCGGGGACGACGAAATCGTGAACGATCCTGCTTGCCGGCGGGTGGACGGTGACGGCGATCGGGATCAGCAGCAGCGAGCCGAACACCAGCACCATCATGAAACGCTCGAACCGCCGGAAGCTGCCGGTGCTGGCCGCCGCGACGATCAGCGGCGCGGCGACGAGCACCCCCGCGACGCGGGGAACGCCGAGATAGTCGAGGCCGAGCGTGATGCCGATAAACTCGGTAACGATCGTCAGCGCGTTGAGCAGGAACAGGTCGATGACGCTGAAGGCACCCCAGAACCTGCCGAAGCGCTGGAAGATCAGCCGGGCATGGCCGACGCCCGTCACCGCGCCGAGCCGCAGCACCATCTCCTGATTCACATACAGGACCGGTACCAGCAGCAACAACGTCCAGAGCAGCGACGTGCCGTAATTCTGCCCTGCCTGCGTATAGGTGCCGAACGCACCCGCATCATTGTCGCCGACCATGACGATCAGGCCGGGTCCCACGATCGCGGCCAGCGTCACGAGCCGCCGCCGCCACCCGCGCCGTGCGCCGGTGTCGGCTTCGGCAATGGTGCCGAAGGCGCCGATGATATCGCCCTTGTGGGCGTCGTCCAGATGGGCGGTCGCGCGCATATCGCGCGCACCGCCCGGGCCGGTGATGGCCGGGTTGTGCATGTTCATGGCACGAACTCCGCGTGCGTCGGTCGGATCGGGTGCGGGGCAGATCAGGCGGCTGGCGAAGCCGCCCCGGTTCGCCGCTTCCTGTCGTCGCCGGCAAGCACGGGGCGCCATGCGGCAAGGCGGACGCGGCGGCTCAACGGCTCGGCGCGACGATGGTCGGCGCGTCGCTCGACACGCGGTATATCCAGGGTCATGTCACGACCTCCTCGGTTCCGGTTTGTTCCGGTCCGGGAGATCGTCGCCACCGTATCAGACGGTGGCCGCGCCCTCCGCGACCGGTTCATATCCGGCGATGCCGATCAGCGGAGCAACGCTCCTACTGTCGCCCTCGCCGGACATGGGGGTAGATCGGGTGTTCATCGTCGTCCTTGTCAGTGGGCACGCAGCCGCGCGCACCGTCATCGAGTCGCGAACCTCCGCGCCCGATGGACGCCACATACCTATCCCGGGTATAGGATCAAGCCGTAATACGGAGCAGGCATGAGCCACGTCGAAAAAGAGAAGAAGAAGCTGCTGAATCGCATCAGGCGCATGCGCGGACAGATCGAGGCGATCGAGCGGGCAGTCGAAGAGGACAGCGAGTGTGCGCGCGTGCTGCAACAGGCGACGGCGTGCCGCGGGGCGCTCGATGGGTTCATCGCCGAGGTGATCGAAGACCACATCCGCGAGCATCTGGTCGATCCCGCATCGCCAGCGGACAGTCCCCAGCGCGCCGCTGCCGAAGAACTGGTCGAGATCGTGCATGCCTATCTGACCTGAGGCGCGCGCCACGGACCGGAACCCCGCCGGAAAGCGGTCGTTCGGCGCCGACAGTCCGATCGTCACCCGCCCCCCCTTGCCGCCGCGGCCGCCTTCGCGATGGCATGCGCCTCTACCGCGCCCGCCCAGGTGGCGACGGCGACGGCGCAGGAGGACGACGCCGAGGCCAGCCCCGACGTCGTCATCACCGGATCGCGGATCGGCAGGGCCGGGTTCGACACGCCCACCCCGACGACGATCACCGGCGGCGACACGCTGCTGGTCGGCAATCGCCCGAGCATGACATTGCGCACCACTGCTGATCGCGAGAAGCTGCGCGTGTCGCACAGGCTGACGAAGTCTTCGAGCTGCTTCAGGTCGATCGGCCGCGCGTGATAGCGTGGATGCCTCCAGTCTGGTCCGGCGGCGCCCAGCTTGTCAAAGTGTGCGGCGGCGGACCGTCCGGACGTTCGCTTTGCGGCGGTGTCGACGTCTTCGACCGATACTGACCCATCGGTGTCCGACGCGATGCCCAAGGGAGAATGCGGCAATGCCCGAGCGTGTGGACGTCATCATCATCGGCGGCGGGATCGCCGGCATCTCTGCGGCGGCACGGATCGCGCGGCACGCCCGCGCGGTCGTGCTGGAGGGCGAATCGGCGCTGGGCTATCATTCGTCGGGACGCAGCGCGACCTTCTATCATTTCGGCATCGGCAACGACGCGGTCCGGGGGATGACCGCGGCCAGCAGTGACTTCTTCGCCGCCCCGCCTGCCGATTATGCCGATGGGCCGCTGTGGACGGAAAAGCCCGCGCTGTTCATCGCCGACCGCGCGTCTTTGCCCGATCTTGAAGCCCTGCACGCCGAAATGGATCGCTTCGTCGACACGATCGAGCGGGTCGATGCGGCGGCCGCCACCGCGATCGTGCCGGTGCTGAAGACCGGCGGCGACGGCGTCGTGGCCGCTCTCCTCGACAGCGGCGGACGCAAGCTCGACGCCGATGCGATGCTACAGGCCAATGCGCGCGCGTTTCGCCGTGCCGGCGGCACGATCCGGTTCGATTCGCCGGTGGCCGGCCTCGCCTTCGATGGCGGTCGCTGGACGGTGGACACGCCCGGCGCCACCTATTCGGCGCGCATCGTCGTGAATGCGGCGGGCGCCTGGGCGGATGCGGTGGCGGGCATGGCCGGCGTCCGCCCGCTAGGTCTCACGCCGCTGCGACGCACGATCATCGGCTTCGACCCGCCGGACGGGCTGGCTATCGCCGACTGGCCGTTCCTGAAGACGGTCAGCGACGACGGCTTCTACATGCTGCCCGACGCGGGTCGTCTGCTCGCGTCGCCGATGGACGTGACGCCGTGCGATCCGTGCGACGTCCAGCCCGACGATTACGATATCGCGCTGGCCGCGTGGCGGGTCGAGCAAGCCACGACGCTTACCGTCGGGCGGGTGGCGACCCGCTGGGCCGGGCTGCGCAGCTTCGTGCGCGACAAGGTACCCACCGCAGGCTTCGCCCCCGCTACGCCCGGATTCTTCTGGCTGGCCGGACAGGGTGGCTATGGCTTGCAGACGTCGCCGGCGATGGCGTGGGCGGTGGAATCGCTGATGTTTGACCTGCCCTGGCCCGCGGAACTGGAGCAGCGCCGCGTGCGCCCCGAACAGATACGCCCCGAACGGCTGTTCTGAAAGTATCTGCTTCGCCCCCTCCGCGGCGGGGAACAGGTAAAGCCGCCGCCGGCCCGGTCAGCTTCGCATGATGGATGAGTGGATCGGGAGCAAGGCCGCGCCCAGCGCCGAGCCCGCACCGCCCAGCTGCGAAATCTCGATCGCGCAGCGACCGGTCTCGCTTTCGGCGGTGTGATCGCCCCAGATGATCGCACGCCGGTTGAGCCGTTCCGCCAGCCCGTTCATGATCGCCGCCGGCAGCGGCGACATCAGGCGGATCGCGCCGGGTTCCAGCCAGGCCAGCGCAGAATTGATGGTCATCAGCAACTGGTCGGCGGCGCGATCAAGCCAGCGTTCGATCACCGCTTCGTAGCCGGGGATCGCCGTGGCGAAGTCGGCGAGCGACCGGACATCGCATCCCGCCGCCTGCAGCGTCGCGATCAGGTCCAGCGTTGTGGGACGCGGGCGATCGCCGGGATAGAACATGCCGATCTCCCCCGCACTCCCCGATTCGCCGCGCATCAGCCGTCCTTCGTGGATGATCCCCGCGCCCACGCCATGCCCCAGCAGGATGACGACGGCGGTGGTGCAGCGCCGGATCAGCCCGCCAAGATAATATTCGGCCAGCGCGGCGGCCGTGGCGTCATTCTCGATCCATACCGGCTGGTGGAGCGCATCCTGGAAAATGTCGCGCAACGGCGCGTCCTTCCACCCCGGCAGGTTGCGCACGATGTGCCAGCGGTTTCCGTCACGCGACAGCGCCGGCCCCGGCGCGGCGAAGCCAACCCCGTAGAGGTGCCCACCAAGCAGCCGATGCTCCAGCGCCAGTTGATGGATCCGGCGGTCGATGTGCCGCGCGAAGCCCGGCGGATCGGTCAATTCGATCGTCTCGGAGGTCAGCGCGATGACGCCGCCGGCATAGTCGACCACCGCGATCTCCAGGATGCCGGCATACAGCGCCAGCCCGATCGCATATCCGCCCGCCGGTGAGATGCGCAGCGGTATGGTGGGCCGCCCCCGCCCCGCCAGAGCCTCCGACGGCAGTTCCTCGATCAGCCCCTGCGCCAGCAACGCCTGGGTCAGCCGCGATACCGCCGCGTTGCTCAGCCGCAACGTGCGGGCGAGCGCGGAGCGTGACTGCGCCCCGCCGGTCCGCAGCTGCCATAACAGCCGCTTCTCCTCGTCCAGCAGTATCTGTTCGGCGCGTCTCATGGCAACGCGCCGATACCAGCCGTCCCCGCCTTTCGCGATTAATTTTCGCCGGAATAAATAATTCCGTCACGCGCGCCCACCATCCGCGCCGGCGACACACAGGGTCTCCAGGGGGAATATTCCGATGAAGAAGTACCAACTCGCCGCCGGCTGCGCCGTCGCGGCGCTGGCCATGCTGGCCCTGCCGGCCGCTGCGCAAACCGCCGGCACGCCGGCGAGCGGCGGCACTGCGACAGCTACCGCGACGACAGAGGAGGCCGCCAGCGCTGATGCGCTGGCAGATGGCGACATCATCGTCACCGGTTCGGCACGCGCGCAGCGCCGCTTCGACGTGTCCTATGCGGTCAACTCGCTGACCCAGACGGACGTGCAGAAGATCGCGCCCAAAAGCTACGCTGACCTGCTCGGCACCGTTCCCGGCATCCAGGTGGAGGCGACCGGCGGCGAGGTGCAGAACATCACCCGCGTGCGCGGCATCCCCACCGATCGCGGCTACCTGATTTTCCAGCAGGACGGCCTGCCGCTGTATCATGAGATCGACGGCGTCTTCTTCAATTCCGGCGAAGGGATGAACCGCTACGACCTGATGACCGAGCGGGTCGAGATCGTCCGCGGCGGTCCGGCCCCGATCTACGCCAGCAGCGCGGCGGCGATCGCCAACAACATCACCGTGACCGGCGGCCCGCAGGCGCGCGGCAAGGCGCAGGTGACGCTGGGCGACACCGGCCTCTACCGGCTCGACGCGATGCAGTCGGGTCCGGTCGGCGACAACACCTATTTCGCGATCGGCGGCTTCCTGCGCCAGCATGATGGCTATCGCTACGCCGGGTTCCCCAGCGACAAGGGCGGGCAGATCCGTGCCAACCTGAAGCGCGACCTGAGCAACGGCTCGGTCAAGGTGTCGGTCGAGTATGTCAACGACCACAACCTGTTCTACTTGCCGATCCCGACCAACGATCCGCGCAATCCGGCGGTGTCGCTCGACCCGTACATCGACTATTTCACCGGCACGCTGAACTCGCCGTCGCTGCGCAACGTCAACATCAAGTATCGCGATGGCGCCGGCGCGTTGCAGACCATGCAGCGCGACCTGTCGAACGGGCGCCACATGCGCTTCTTCAACGCCGCGATCGACTATGACGCCGATTTCGACGGGTGGGAGGTCGCCGCCAAGCTGGGCGGGACGAAAGGCAAGTCGAGCTTCGACGCCTTCTACTCGACCACCAATCCCGCCGACGCCAACACCTTCGCCGCCAATTACCTGACCGCCGCGCGCACCGCCTTCGGCGCCAATGTCGCGCGGCTGGGCTATGCCTTCGCGGGCACCAACGGCGCGTCGGTCTACGATCCCTCGACCGCCTCGGGGCTGGTCATGTCCGGCCAGTATCGCGCATCGGAATCGGACTTCTATTCGGTGCAGGGCGATCTGAGCGTCACGCGCAAGTTCGAGACCGGGATCGGCAACCATGACGTGCGCGTGGGGGTGTACGGCGCCTTCTATGGCAACACGTTGCGTCAGGCGTATCAGGACATGCTGATCGAGGTGCGCAGCCAGCCGCGCACGCTTGACCTGGTCGCCTATTCGGCGACCGGCCAGGTTCTGGGATCGGTGACGCAGAACGGCGTGCTGCGCTACACGACCACGCTCAACCAGGGTGAGGGCGATGCGCAGATGATCGCCTTCTACGCCAACGACACCTGGGACGTGACCGACGGCCTACGCGTCGACGCGGGCATCCGCACCGAACGGTACAGCTACAAGGGCATCGCGCTGCCGACCACGCAGGTCAATCTGGGCGACGCGACGACGCTGGCGGACGATACCACCCGCGCCTTCACCGGCCAGGTGCTGGACCAGCGTCTGAAGCCGAACGCGACCAACTGGACGGTCGGCGTCAACTACGACCTGAGCAACAATTTCGGGGCGTACGGACGCATCTCGAACCTGGAGGTGCCGCCGCAGCTGGGCGTCGTGACCGGCATCAACGCGACGATCGTCAAGACCAAGGCGCGCCAGTATGAGGTCGGCCTGAAGGCCAGCTTCGGGCCGCACTACCTCTACGCCACCGGCTTCTACACCAAGTTCAATCCGTTCAACGCCTCGTTCGCGGCGTTCAACCCGTTGACCGGCCGCAACGACCAGGTGCTGCCGTTCATCGGCGAGGCGTCGGTCAAGGGTGTCGAGGTGGACGGTCGCGTCGCGCCGGCGCGCTGGTTCTCGATCACCGGGTCGGTGACGTGGCAGGATCCGGAATATGCCAACCTCCAGAACACCTCGGGTGCCGATCCGGCCGCGGTGAACGGCAAGCAGATTATCCGCGAGGCGAAGTTCTTCGGCAACCTGCGCCCCAGCTTCGATTTCAACCTGGGCGAACAGCGGGTGTCGGTGTTCGGCCGCTACGAATGGGTCGGCCGGCGCTACGTCGACCTGTTCAACCGCACCGCGATGCCGGGGTACCAGACCACCGGCGCCGGCGTGTCGGTCGATCGCGGGCCGTGGCATCTGCAGGTGGTGGGCGACAATCTGTTCAACGCCCATGGCCTGACGGAGGGCAATACCCGCACCGATCAGTTCGCGGGTCAGGGGACGTCGGAGGCGATCTACGGCCGCCCGCTGTTCGGCCGCAACTTCCGTCTCATCGTCAGCCGCAGCTGGTGATGCGGGCATTGCTCTGCGCGGCCATGGCCGCTTTGGCCGTGCTGGCCGGCCCCGCTTCGGCGGGGCCGGTGGGTGACGGCCAGCTGGCGGCGCTGTCCACGCGGCTGTTCCCGCTGCTGGATGCGGCCGGACGCGACCCGGTGGCGCTGGAGCGGCTGGCGACGGCGCCGGGGATGCAGGCCATCCTGCGCACCCGGCGCGCGCGCCGGGTGCGCAGGATGGCCTGCATCCCCGGCGCCGTCGCCAGCCGCTCCAGCGCCACCGGGTCGCGTCCGGCCGCATCCAGCAGCGGGAACAGCCGCGTGGACAGCGCCGCCAGCTGGCCGTCACCCACCGGCCCCGCCGAAGCGGGGCCGGCCAGCACGGCCAAAGCGGCCATGGCCGCGCAGAGCAATGCCCGCATCACCAGCTGCGGCTGACGATGAGACGGAAGTTGCGGCCGAACAGCGGGCGGCCGTAGATCGCCTCCGACGTCCCCTGACCCGCGAACTGATCGGTGCGGGTATTGCCCTCCGTCAGGCCATGGGCGTTGAACAGATTGTCGCCCACCACCTGCAGATGCCACGGCCCGCGATCGACCGACACGCCGGCGCCGGTGGTCTGGTACCCCGGCATCGCGGTGCGGTTGAACAGGTCGACGTAGCGCCGGCCGACCCATTCGTAGCGGCCGAACACCGACACCCGCTGTTCGCCCAGGTTGAAATCGAAGCTGGGGCGCAGGTTGCCGAAGAACTTCGCCTCGCGGATAATCTGCTTGCCGTTCACCGCGGCCGGATCGGCACCCGAGGTGTTCTGGAGGTTGGCATATTCCGGATCCTGCCACGTCACCGACCCGGTGATCGAGAACCAGCGCGCCGGCGCGACGCGACCGTCCACCTCGACACCCTTGACCGACGCCTCGCCGATGAACGGCAGCACCTGGTCGTTGCGGCCGGTCAACGGGTTGAACGCCGCGAACGAGGCGTTGAACGGATTGAACTTGGTGTAGAAGCCGGTGGCGTAGAGGTAGTGCGGCCCGAAGCTGGCCTTCAGGCCGACCTCATACTGGCGCGCCTTGGTCTTGACGATCGTCGCGTTGATGCCGGTCACGACGCCCAGCTGCGGCGGCACCTCCAGGTTCGAGATGCGTCCGTACGCCCCGAAATTGTTGCTCAGGTCGTAGTTGACGCCGACCGTCCAGTTGGTCGCGTTCGGCTTCAGACGCTGGTCCAGCACCTGGCCGGTGAAGGCGCGGGTGGTATCGTCCGCCAGCGTCGTCGCGTCGCCCAGATTGACCTGCGTGGTCGGCAGCGCGATGCCCTTGTAGCTGTACCGTTCGGTGCGGATGCCCGCGTCGACGCGTAGGCCGTCGGTCACGTCCCAGGTGTCGTTGGCGTAGAAGGCGATCATCTGCGCATCGCCCTCACCCTGGTTGAGCGTGGTCGTGTAGCGCAGCACGCCGTTCTGCGTCACCGATCCCAGAACCTGGCCGGTCGCCGAATAGGCGACCAGGTCAAGCGTGCGCGGCTGGCTGCGCACCTCGATCAGCATGTCCTGATACGCCTGACGCAACGTGTTGCCATAGAAGGCGCCGTACACCCCCACGCGCACGTCATGGTTGCCGATCCCGGTCTCGAACTTGCGCGTGACGCTCAGATCGCCCTGCACCGAATAGAAGTCCGATTCCGATGCGCGATACTGGCCGGACATGACCAGCCCCGAGGCGGTCGAGGGATCGTAGACCGACGCGCCGTTGGTGCCCGCGAAGGCATAGCCCAGCCGCGCGACATTGGCGCCGAAGGCGGTGCGCGCGGCGGTCAGGTAATTGGCGGCGAAGGTGTTGGCGTCGGCGGGATTGGTGGTCGAGTAGAAGGCGTCGAAGCTCGACTTGCCTTTCGTCCCGCCCAGCTTGGCGGCGACCTCCCACCCGTCGAAATCGGCGTCATAGTCGATCGCGGCGTTGAAGAAGCGCATGTGGCGCCCGTTCGACAGGTCGCGCTGCATGGTCTGCAACGCGCCGGCGCCATCGCGATACTTGATGTTGACGTTGCGCAGCGACGGCGAGTTCAGCGTGCCGGTGAAATAGTCGATGTACGGGTCGAGCGACACCGCCGGATTGCGCGGATCGTTGGTCGGGATCGGCAAGTAGAACAGGTTGTGGTCGTTGACATACTCGACCGACACCTTGACCGAGCCGTTGCTCAGGTCGCGCTTCAGGTTGGCACGGATCTGCCCGCCCTTGTCGCTGGGGAACCCGGCGTAGCGATAGCCATCATGCTGGCGCAGGAAGCCGCCGATCGCGAAATAGGTGTTGTCGCCGACCGGACCCGACTGCATCGCGTCGAGCCGGTAGAGGCCGGTGTCGCCCAGCGTCACCTGCGCCTTGCCGCGCGCCTGCGGGCCGCCGGTCACGGTGATGTTGTTGGCGATCGCCGCCGCGCTGCTGGCGTAGATCGGGGCCGGACCGCCGCGGACGATCTCGACCCGCTCGGTCATCAGGTCGTAGCGGTTCATCCCTTCGCCGGAATTGAAGAAGACGCCGTCGATCTCATGATACAGCGGCAGGCCGTCCTGCTGGAAAATCAGGTAGCCGCGATCGGTGGGGATGCCGCGCACGCGGGTGATGTTCTGCACCTCGCCGCCGGTCGCCTCCACCTGGATGCCGGGAACGGTGCCGAGCAGGTCAGCGTAGCTTTTGGGCGCGATCTTCTGCACGTCCGTCTGGGTCAGCGAGTTGACCGCATAGGACACGTCGAAGCGGCGCTGCGCGCGTGCCGAACCGGTGACGATGATGTCGCCATCTGCCAGCGCATCAGCGCTGGCGGCCTCCTCTGTCGTCGCGGTAGCTGTCGCAGTGCCGCCGCTCGCCGGCGTGCCGGCGGTTTGCGCAGCGGCCGGCAGGGCCAGCATGGCCAGCGCCGCGACGGCGCAGCCGGCGGCGAGTTGGTACTTCTTCATCGGAATATTCCCCCTGGAGACCCTGTGTGTCGCCGGCGCGGATGGTGGGCGCGCGTGACGGAATTATTTATTCCGGCGAAAATTAATCGCGAAAGGCGGGGACGGCTGGTATCGGCGCGTTGCCATGAGACGCGCCGAACAGATACTGCTGGACGAGGAGAAGCGGCTGTTATGGCAGCTGCGGACCGGCGGGGCGCAGTCACGCTCCGCGCTCGCCCGCACGTTGCGGCTGAGCAACGCGGCGGTATCGCGGCTGACCCAGGCGTTGCTGGCGCAGGGGCTGATCGAGGAACTGCCGTCGGAGGCTCTGGCGGGGCGGGGGCGGCCCACCATACCGCTGCGCATCTCACCGGCGGGCGGATATGCGATCGGGCTGGCGCTGTATGCCGGCATCCTGGAGATCGCGGTGGTCGACTATGCCGGCGGCGTCATCGCGCTGACCTCCGAGACGATCGAATTGACCGATCCGCCGGGCTTCGCGCGGCACATCGACCGCCGGATCCATCAACTGGCGCTGGAGCATCGGCTGCTTGGTGGGCACCTCTACGGGGTTGGCTTCGCCGCGCCGGGGCCGGCGCTGTCGCGTGACGGAAACCGCTGGCACATCGTGCGCAACCTGCCGGGGTGGAAGGACGCGCCGTTGCGCGACATTTTCCAGGATGCGCTCCACCAGCCGGTATGGATCGAGAATGACGCCACGGCCGCCGCGCTGGCCGAATATTATCTTGGCGGGCTGATCCGGCGCTGCACCACCGCCGTCGTCATCCTGCTGGGGCATGGCGTGGGCGCGGGGATCATCCACGAAGGACGGCTGATGCGCGGCGAATCGGGGAGTGCGGGGGAGATCGGCATGTTCTATCCCGGCGATCGCCCGCGTCCCACAACGCTGGACCTGATCGCGACGCTGCAGGCGGCGGGATGCGATGTCCGGTCGCTCGCCGACTTCGCCACGGCGATCCCCGGCTACGAAGCGGTGATCGAACGCTGGCTTGATCGCGCCGCCGACCAGTTGCTGATGACCATCAATTCTGCGCTGGCCTGGCTGGAACCCGGCGCGATCCGCCTGATGTCGCCGCTGCCGGCGGCGATCATGAACGGGCTGGCGGAACGGCTCAACCGGCGTGCGATCATCTGGGGCGATCACACCGCCGAAAGCGAGACCGGTCGCTGCGCGATCGAGATTTCGCAGCTGGGCGGTGCGGGCTCGGCGCTGGGCGCGGCCTTGCTCCCGATCCACTCATCCATCATGCGAAGCTGACCGGGCCGGCGGCGGCTTTACCTGTTCCCCGCCGCGGAGGGGGCGAAGCAGATACTTTCAGAACAGCCGTTCGGGGCGTATCTGTTCGGGGCGCACGCGGCGCTGCTCCAGTTCCGCGGGCCAGGGCAGGTCAAACATCAGCGATTCCACCGCCCACGCCATCGCCGGCGACGTCTGCAAGCCATAGCCACCCTGTCCGGCCAGCCAGAAGAATCCGGGCGTAGCGGGGGCGAAGCCTGCGGTGGGTACCTTGTCGCGCACGAAGCTGCGCAGCCCGGCCCAGCGGGTCGCCACCCGCCCGACGGTAAGCGTCGTGGCTTGCTCGACCCGCCACGCGGCCAGCGCGATATCGTAATCGTCGGGCTGGACGTCGCACGGATCGCACGGCGTCACGTCCATCGGCGACGCGAGCAGACGACCCGCGTCGGGCAGCATGTAGAAGCCGTCGTCGCTGACCGTCTTCAGGAACGGCCAGTCGGCGATAGCCAGCCCGTCCGGCGGGTCGAAGCCGATGATCGTGCGTCGCAGCGGCGTGAGACCTAGCGGGCGGACGCCGGCCATGCCCGCCACCGCATCCGCCCAGGCGCCCGCCGCATTCACGACGATGCGCGCCGAATAGGTGGCGCCGGGCGTGTCCACCGTCCAGCGACCGCCATCGAAGGCGAGGCCGGCCACCGGCGAATCGAACCGGATCGTGCCGCCGGCACGGCGAAACGCGCGCGCATTGGCCTGTAGCATCGCATCGGCGTCGAGCTTGCGTCCGCCGCTGTCGAGGAGAGCGGCCACGACGCCGTCGCCGCCGGTCTTCAGCACCGGCACGATCGCGGTGGCGGCCGCCGCATCGACCCGCTCGATCGTGTCGACGAAGCGATCCATTTCGGCGTGCAGGGCTTCAAGATCGGGCAAAGACGCGCGGTCGGCGATGAACAGCGCGGGCTTTTCCGTCCACAGCGGCCCATCGGCATAATCGGCAGGCGGGGCGGCGAAGAAGTCACTGCTGGCCGCGGTCATCCCCCGGACCGCGTCGTTGCCGATGCCGAAATGATAGAAGGTCGCGCTGCGTCCCGACGAATGATAGCCCAGCGCCGATTCGCCCTCCAGCACGACCGCGCGGGCGTGCCGCGCGATCCGTGCCGCCGCAGAGATGCCGGCGATCCCGCCGCCGATGATGATGACGTCCACACGCTCGGGCATTGCCGCATTCTCCCTTGGGCATCGCGTCGGACACCGATGGGTCAGTATCGGTCGAAGACGTCGACACCGCCGCAAAGCGAACGTCCGGACGGTCCGCCGCCGCACACTTTGACAAGCTGGGCGCCGCCGGACCAGACTGGAGGCATCCACGCTATCACGCGCGGCCGATCGACCTGAAGCAGCTCGAAGACTTCGTCAGCCTGTGCGACACGCGCAGCTTCTCGCGATCAGCAGTGGTGCGCAATGTCATGCTCGGGCGATTGCCGACCAGCAGCGTGTCGCCGCCGGTGATCGTCGTCGGGGTGGGCGTGTCGAACCCGGCCCTGCCGATCCGCGATCCGGTGATGACGACGTCGGGGCTGGCCTCGGCGTCGTCCTCCTGCGCCGTCGCCGTCGCCACCTGGGCGGGCGCGGTAGAGGCGCATGCCATCGCGAAGGCGGCCGCGGCGGCAAGGGGGGGCGGGTGACGATCGGACTGTCGGCGCCGAACGACCGCTTTCCGGCGGGGTTCCGGTCCGTGGCGCGCGCCTCAGGTCAGATAGGCATGCACGATCTCGACCAGTTCTTCGGCAGCGGCGCGCTGGGGACTGTCCGCTGGCGATGCGGGATCGACCAGATGCTCGCGGATGTGGTCTTCGATCACCTCGGCGATGAACCCATCGAGCGCCCCGCGGCACGCCGTCGCCTGTTGCAGCACGCGCGCACACTCGCTGTCCTCTTCGACTGCCCGCTCGATCGCCTCGATCTGTCCGCGCATGCGCCTGATGCGATTCAGCAGCTTCTTCTTCTCTTTTTCGACGTGGCTCATGCCTGCTCCGTATTACGGCTTGATCCTATACCCGGGATAGGTATGTGGCGTCCATCGGGCGCGGAGGTTCGCGACTCGATGACGGTGCGCGCGGCTGCGTGCCCACTGACAAGGACGACGATGAACACCCGATCTACCCCCATGTCCGGCGAGGGCGACAGTAGGAGCGTTGCTCCGCTGATCGGCATCGCCGGATATGAACCGGTCGCGGAGGGCGCGGCCACCGTCTGATACGGTGGCGACGATCTCCCGGACCGGAACAAACCGGAACCGAGGAGGTCGTGACATGACCCTGGATATACCGCGTGTCGAGCGACGCGCCGACCATCGTCGCGCCGAGCCGTTGAGCCGCCGCGTCCGCCTTGCCGCATGGCGCCCCGTGCTTGCCGGCGACGACAGGAAGCGGCGAACCGGGGCGGCTTCGCCAGCCGCCTGATCTGCCCCGCACCCGATCCGACCGACGCACGCGGAGTTCGTGCCATGAACATGCACAACCCGGCCATCACCGGCCCGGGCGGTGCGCGCGATATGCGCGCGACCGCCCATCTGGACGACGCCCACAAGGGCGATATCATCGGCGCCTTCGGCACCATTGCCGAAGCCGACACCGGCGCACGGCGCGGGTGGCGGCGGCGGCTCGTGACGCTGGCCGCGATCGTGGGACCCGGCCTGATCGTCATGGTCGGCGACAATGATGCGGGTGCGTTCGGCACCTATACGCAGGCAGGGCAGAATTACGGCACGTCGCTGCTCTGGACGTTGTTGCTGCTGGTACCGGTCCTGTATGTGAATCAGGAGATGGTGCTGCGGCTCGGCGCGGTGACGGGCGTCGGCCATGCCCGGCTGATCTTCCAGCGCTTCGGCAGGTTCTGGGGTGCCTTCAGCGTCATCGACCTGTTCCTGCTCAACGCGCTGACGATCGTTACCGAGTTTATCGGCATCACGCTCGGCCTCGACTATCTCGGCGTTCCCCGCGTCGCGGGGGTGCTCGTCGCCGCGCCGCTGATCGTCGCGGCGGCCAGCACCGGCAGCTTCCGGCGGTTCGAGCGTTTCATGATGGTGCTGGTGTTCGGCTCGCTGCTGCTGATCCCGATCGCCGTCACCGTCCACCCGCCGGCAAGCAGGATCGTTCACGATTTCGTCGTCCCCGGACTGCCGGCGCGCGGCCATCTGGCGGACGTGACGCTGCTCATCATCGCGATCGTCGGCACCACCGTGGCGCCCTGGCAGCTGTTTTTCCAGCAAAGCTACCTGATCGACAAGCGCATCGGTCCGCACTTCATGGCCTATAGCCGGGTCGACCTGTGGATCGGCATCGCGGTCGTCATCGTCGGCGCGGTGGCGATGATGGCGTTCACCGCCGCCGCGTTTGCCGGCACCGGTGGCATCGGCCAGTTTACCGATGCCGGGGCCGTTGCGCGCGGCATCGCGGCGCATTCGGGGCGCCTGATGGGTATCCTCTTCGCCATCGCGCTGATCGACGCGTCCATCATCGGTGCGGCGGCCGTCTCGCTCAGCACCGCTTATGCGATCGGCGATACCTTCGGCATCCGGCACTCGCTGCATCGTTCGCCCCGGGAGTCGATCGCCTTTTACCTCGTGTTCGCCGGCCTGATTGCGATCGCTGCGGCGCTGGTGCTGATCCCGGGCACGCCGCTGGGCCTGCTGACCAATGCGGTGCAGTCGCTCGCCGGGGTCCTGCTACCCAGCGCGACCGTGTTCTTGCTGCTGCTCTGCAACGACGAAGCGGTGCTGGGGCCGTGGCGCAACGGGCGCTGGCTCAACCTTTTCACCGGCGCGGTGATCACGGTGCTGGTCCTGCTGTCGGTGGTGCTGACGGCCTCCGTGCTGTTCCCCGCTCTGAGCGCCGTCACGATGCTGTCGATCCTGGGGGGCGGATCGTCGGCGGCGCTGATCGGCTGGTTCGCGCTGCGCCTTTTCGTCGGCACTGGTGGGGAGGCCATCGATCGCACCCGCAAGGCCGAGTGGCGGATGCCGCCGCTCCACGCGCTCGCGCCGGCGATGCTGGGACGCGGTGAGCGGCTGTGGCTTGGCATCCTTCGGCTCTACCTCGTCGTGGCGGGCGGCCTCGTCCTCGTCCGCATCATCCATCTGGCACTGACGCAGCGGCTGTAACCGTCACCGTTCAAGGGGATCGTCCATGACCCGGCTTCTTGCGACGGCAGGCGCTTGTGCGCTCGCCGGCCTGACACTCCACGCCCCCGCCCGCGCCCAGTCCGTTCAGGGCAGCCCGCCCGCCGTGGTGGCGCCTGCGACCCCGGCCGACGGGATACCGGAGGGCGAGCGGATCGCGATCCGCGGGCAGGCGACGTTTGTCCTGCAAGGCACGCCGGGCTTCGCGTCCCCCTATGCCGGCGCGAACAGCCTGACGCCGCGACAGGCGAGGGAGACGGTCGACGTCACGCTCTTTGCCGGGGTGCGGCCATGGGCCGGGAGCGAATTGTGGGTAAGTCCGGAGATCGACCAGGGCTTCGGCCTGTCGAACACGCTGGGCGTCGCCGGCTTCCCGAGCGCGGAGGCGTACAAGGTCGGCCGTCGGCGTCCGTATCTGCGGCTCCAGCGGCTGTATCTCCGCCAGACCATCGCGCTGGGCGGCGCGGCTGCCGGATCGCGCGCGAGCGACCGCCTCGTGCTAACCGCGGGCAAGATCGGCGTCGGCGACGTGTTCGACACCAACAGCTATGCGCATGATCCGCGGGGCGATTTCCTCAATTGGTCGGCGGTCGATGCGGGCACGTTCGATTATGCCGCCGATGCCTGGGGCTATACCACCGGGATTGCCGCCGAAGCGTATCGCGGCGCATGGACGCTACGGTTCGGCGCGTTCAACCTTTCCAAGGTGCCGAACGGCGAAACGCTGGAGACGGGGTTCCGCCAGTATCAGCTGGATACGGAAATCGAGTACCGTCAGATGCTTGCGGGGCGGCCCGGCGCGGTCCGTGTGACGCTGTTCCGGAACCGCGGGCGCTTCGGCCGCTTCGACGATGCGCTGGCGGCTGCCGCCCGGACCGGAGATGGCGCCGATATGGCGCTGGTCCGCCGTCGCCGCGCGCGGGCCGGGATCAGTATCAACGCCGAGCAGGCGCTGACCGACACCCTGGGTGTGTTCGGGCGGGCCGGGACCGCCGACGGTCAGGTCGAGCCCTATGACTTTACCGACATTGATCGCACTGCCCAGCTCGGCCTCGCGCTGAACGGGGCAGGGTGGGGCCGGTTGAGCGACACGGCGGGCGCAGTGATCGTCGTCAACGGTATCAGCCGCGTGCATCAACGCTATCTCGACGCCGGCGGCCTCGGCGTTCTGGTCGGAGACGGGAGGCTGCCGCATCCCGGCCCGGAATATATCGGCGAGGCATATTACAAGCTGGTCGCGACCCGCGGGGTCGAGATTTCGCTAGATTGTCAGCATATTGCCAACCCCGGCTACAACCGCGACCGCGGCCCGGCCGATATATTCGCGGTGCGCCTGCACGGGGCGTTTTGACGGGCCGGGCGGCAGGTCCGCTGGTGGTCCCTGCTGGTGGCGGGGTTCCAACCGGGAAAGCACGTATTCCTGCGTCGTGGATCGATCGCTCCCGCACGTCGCATCGCGGCTTTCGGCCGGCCGTCCCGATGACACGGCCAACGCACGGTCATGAGAGGCGCGCAGGTGCGGCCGACAGGGGCAGGGGCCTGTGACCGGCTCTCATCACGGATGTCGGCTCACGCCAGCCGCCATCGTTCGAGCTGGGTCAGCACGTCACCAGCGATCTGCTCGACGGTGAAACCAGTCAGGTCGCGGGACCGGATATCATGATGCGTCTGCGCGGCGAGGAACCATGCCTTGCTGCGCCGTGCCTCCGACGCTTCCAGCGCGGTATAGGCAGCGAGCGGCCGCGCGCGCGGCTCGAGGCGATAGATAAAGGTGCGTCCTTCCTCCGCGTCGAGAAGTAAAGCCGCGCTGTCCTCGGTGATCTCGAGGCGGCTTTCCCCCCAGCCTTGTTGTTGCAGGCCTTCGTACACGGAGCGCAGCGCCGGTGCGCCGGTCCGTTCGATCTGCCGCACGATGTCCACCCTGCGCGCTGGCACGATAAGGCGCTTCAGTCGCTCGCCGATCGCCGGCGCTTCGTTGGACAGCGTCACCCCGGCCAGATCGGCGTTGGTCTGTCGCACCAGACCCAATGCCAGCATCAGCATGATGAAACAGAACGGCAGCGCCGCGATCAACGTCGCTGCCTGCAACGCCCCCAGGCCGCCGGTGAGCAGCAGGAGCGTCGCCGTCACGCCGAGCAGCACGCACCAGTAAATCCGCTGCCAGCGCGGCGTATCCTCCGCCCCGCCCGATGCAAGCGTATCGATAACCAGCGCGCCGGAGTCCGCGGATGTGACGAAGAACACGGCGACCAGCATGATCGCCAGGGTTGAGGTGACGCCGGCTGCGGGCAGATATTCCAGGAACTTGAACAGCGCGGTCGACAGGTTCGCCTGCACCGCATCCGCGATGCCGCCGGCCGCCGGCCCAAGGTCGAGCGAAATCGCTGTGTTGCCGAACACCGTCATCCAAAGGAAGGTGAAGGCGGTCGGCACGAACAGCACGCCGGTCACGAATTCGCGAATCGTCCGCCCGCGCGAAATGCGCGCGATGAACATGCCGACGAACGGCGACCAGGCGATCCACCACGCCCAGTAGAACAGCGTCCAGTCGGCCATCCAGGCGCGCGGCTCGTAGGCATACAGCGTGAAGGTCCGCATGACGAAATGGTCGAGGTACAGGCCGAAATTCTGCACCAGCGCGCGCAGCAGGAACAGCGTCGGCCCCAACGCCAGCACGAACAGCATCAGCAGCACGGCGACCGTCAGGTTCAGTTCCGACAGGCGGCGGATGCCGCGATCGGCGCCGCTCAGCACGGACAGCGTCGCCGCCCCCATCACCAGCACAATCACGACGATCTTGGTCGTCGTACCGTCGGGCGCACCGTAGTTATAGGCAAGGCCCGCCGTCATTTGCGACACGCCGAACCCCAGCGACGTGGCGACGCCGAACACGGTGCCGCAGACAGCGAAGATGTCGATCGCATCGCCGATCGGCCCGTCGATCCGCTTGCCGAGCAACGGCGACAGCCCCGACCGCAGCGTCAACGGCAGATCCTTGCGATAGGTGAAATAGGCAAGGCTGAGGCCGACCAGCGCATAGATGGCCCAGGCATGGACGCCATAATGGTGGAAGGTGATCGCCATCGCCTCGCGCGCAGCATCGATCGTGCCGCTCTTTGCCTCGGGCGGCGAGATGTAATGCTGGATCGGTTCGGCGACCGCGAAATACATCAGGCCGATCCCCATGCCCGCCGCGAACAGCATCGCCAGCCACGACAGATAGGGAAAGTCCGGCTCGGCATCGTCCGGCCCCAGCTTGAGCTTGCCCGCCGGCCCGAAGCCGAGCACCAGCACGACGACCAGGAACACCGCGACCGCCGCGATGTAGAACCAGCCGAACGTGTCGATCGTCCACGCCTGCGCCGTCTTGAAAGCGTGATCGGCGCTGCCCGGCATCGCGATGGTGGTCAGCAGTAATGCGGCGATGATCGCCGAGGCCCCCCAGAAGACGCGGGGATTGATGTCATGTGTGGGCATGGCCGCGCGATAGCCGATATCGGCCGCGCTGGCGAATGCGGCGCCTCCCTTGTCCTGTCGGGCGGTGGCTGCAATAGCCGTCACCGGGTGCGCTTCCTTCCCGCCCGGGGGGAGCGCAGGCAAGTTGCGCTGGTCGGGCCGCCAGTGCCGATGACCGTGACGGAGGGCAGCCATGACCGATTGCGCGCGCCGTCCCGCGGCTGCCCTGTCCACCGCCACGGACCGGCACCACCGCGCGACCATGCGCACGGGTACGGCATGATCCGACGCGACCGCCGCGCGGCGCGTGGCAAAACATCTGTCACCGGCGCCTTGCGGCGGCGCCGAGGTACGCCGGTCTGGCTCTCGCTCCTGTGGCGGGTCGGCCTGGTCCTTGCCCTGATCGGCATCGCACTTGCGGGTCACTGGTTCGACCGTGGCGGGCTGCGTGACAATATCGACGGCCACATCAGCTTCGCCGACGTCCTCTATTTCACGATGATCACGATCACGACGGTGGGTTACGGCGATATCGTGCCGGTGACGGAGCAGGCCCGGCTGTTCGATACGTTCGTCGTCACGCCGATCCGGCTGTTCGTGTGGCTGATCTTTCTGGGAACCGCCTATGACTTTCTTCTGCGACGGGTATGGGACGGATGGCGGATGCGCATGATCCAGCAACGCCTCCGCGGCCATACGATCGTCACCGGCTTCGGCACGTCGGGCAGCGAGGCGGTCGCCGAACTGATCCGGCGCGGTGCCGACCCCGCGACCATCGTCGTCATCGACGAACGCGCCGCTGCGGTCGAACTGGCCGAGCGGCTGGGCGTCAACGTCCTGCAGGGCGACGCCAGCCGCAATGCGACGCTGGATGCGGTGCAGGTCGCCCGCGCCAAGGCGGTGATTGTGTCGGCGGGGCGCGACGACACCTCGATCCTGATCGTGCTGACGGCGCGCGGCCTGGCGCCCGGCGTGCCGCTGAGCGTCGTGATCCGATCGGAGGACAACGAACCGCTCGCCCGACAGGCCGGGGCGACGACGGTCATCAATCCGGCAAGCTTCGCCGGACTGCTGCTCGCCGGTTCCACTCATGGTGAGCATCTGGCCGATTACATCGCCGATCTTGCCGCGCACGTCGGCCGCGTCGCGCTGCACGAACGCGATGTCACGCCGGCGGAGGTGGGCCAGCCGCTGTCCGCTCTCAACACCGGCCTCGGCGTCCGGCTGCATCGCCGCGGCGCCGCGATCGGCTTCTGGGAAGCCGGGGCACAGCGGCTGGAGACCGGCGACCGGATCGTCGAGATCGTCCCCACGGAGCGTTTGCCATGAATGTCGCCACGGGGGATCGCCCCGAACCCGCCGGACGCCTCAGCCGTATCGCGCTGTATCGATGGTGGCGGCTGTCGGTCGTCGGCCGTGTCGATCACGAGGCGGTGCTGGCGCGCGTCATTGAGGAAAGCGGATGGAGCCCGCGCTTCGCGTTCATGACGATGATGTCGGCGGGGATTGCGGTGCTCGGGCTGCTGCTGTCGTCGCCGGCGGTGGTGATCGGCGCGATGCTGATTTCGCCGCTGATGAACCCGATCCTTGGTTTCGGGTTCAGCCTGGCGCTCTTTGACTTTCGCGAACTGCGGCGATCGCTGAAGGCGCTGCTGATCGGGGCGGTCGCGGCGATCGCCTTCACCGCGCTGCTGGTGCTCGTCTCGCCGTTGCAGGCGCCGACTGCGGAGATCGTCGCGCGGACGCGGCCCAATCTGTTCGACCTGGCGGTTGCGCTATTCGCGGCGCTGGCGGGGACCTTCGCGATCATCCGCGGGCGCGGCGACACGATCGTCGGCGTCGCCATCGCGACCGCGCTGATGCCGCCGCTTGCCGTGGTGGGATACGGCATCGCCACCCGCAACGCCCCGGTCGGCATGGGCGCCTTCGCGCTGTTCGCCACCAACTTCATCACCATCGCCCTGTCGGCCACGGTGATGGCGCGCTTCTACGGCTTCGGTCATCATCTGTCGCGACGGCAGAGCTGGGCGCAGACAGGCGTGCTGACCCTGGTGTTCGTCGTCATGGCCGTTCCGCTCGGCATTTCGCTCAACCGGATCGGACGGGAAGCGCTGGCCACCGCGCAGACGCGGTCGCTGCTGTCGGACCGGTTCGGTGCCGAAGCGCGCGTGACGCAGCTCGACATCGATTTCACCGCGCGGCCGATCGTCGTGCGTGCGGTCGTCATCACGCCGCGCCGTTCGATGCAGAAGACGAGCGCGATCCAGGCCGCACTGTCACGACAGCTGGCCCGGCCGGTGCGGCTGAACCTCGACCAGATCCTGCTCGGCGCGGGGGCCGATGCGCTCGCCGCCCAGCGCGAAGAGCTGCGCCAGGCCGGAGAAGCCACCAACACCGCCGCGCAACACGTCACCGACCTGGCCAATGCCATCGCGCTGATCACCGGCGTCGCGCCCGAGGCGGTGACGATCGACCGCGACCACCATCGCGCCATCGCCGCCGCCGCCGCGCTGCCCGGCGCGACCGTTGCGACCTATCGCGCGCTGGAGCGGCGCGCGGCGCAGCAGAGCGAGGATTGGGATGTGGCGATCGTCCCGCCGCAGGGGCCGTTGCCTGACATCGTGTTTGCCGACGGTTCCGACGCGCTCGATGCCGGCGCCGGCGACGCCATCGCGACCTCCGTCTGGGCGGCAAAGCGCTGGAACCTGTCGGCGCTGGCGGTGCCGGGCTTGCCCGAGGGCCCGTCGCCCGCCAACCCCGATCTCGGCGCCCGTCGTGCACTGGCGATCGCGGCCGCGCTGCGCCAGCAGGGCATCGCTGCAACGCCTGCGCCGGCCGCGGGCAGGCGCTTCGCGCTGACGGCCGCCGCGACGGCCGCACCATGATCGCCCGACGATCCAAGGAGTATTGATGGCAGAGATCGGACCGACCCAACTGGGGACGATGCTGATCGTCGCCTCGCTGGTGGCGATGGTGTCGCGGCGGATCGGCCTGCCCTATACCGCGGGCCTGGTGCTGGCGGGTAT
>NZ_LSJO01000542.1:0-3486 GCF_001556735.1 Sphingomonas sp. CCH9-F2
CCACATCATCGCACAGCTACGCTGGTGCGGAGGTCGTCCACGACATCACGTCAGGACGGCTCTGGGGGGAGCGCGCTGGGTGTGTCGACCGAAGGGGGGGATAGCGCCGACTATGCAAGCCGGTTCGGCTACCCGCTCCCGATGGCTGGCTTGCTCGATCCGCTGACCGCTTATGCTGGGTCTGATAGTGGCGGCGATGCCGCGTTGCGCTGGGTAGAGTGTGTCGAGGTGGGCGCCGACCTGTCGCGGGTGCCGCAGAGGATTGTCGACCATTTCCTGACTGATATGGGGGTTGAGCGCCTCGCGGCATCGTCCTACGCCGACGTACGAGCGCTGCACCGCGCGGAAGCATCAGGCGTTGTCATGCATCGCAGTGAGTGGACCGCAGTACGTCGCCGCATTGAGGCGGCCGTGGAAACAACGTTACCGCACAGCCATGAGCGTGCCGCCCTGAACGCGTGCGCCACCGCGTGCTGGCCACTGCAAACGAGCAGCTCGATCTTGTCGACGCTGATCGCGGCTTGGCTCCAAGAGGTCAATCGTGAAGCCGATCCGGCGTTCGGAGAACTGAAGACTAAGCGCGCCATGGCCACGCTTGACGAAATTTACCAACAAACTCAGCCGATGCGCGACAAAGGGGAGGCGGTCGACATTCCAGCCCTGTTCCGCATGCGCGATCCGATCCTCGCGGCAGGATTCGAGGCATCGCTGGAACGCGCAAATGCCCGCTACCTTGATCGTGCACAGTCCGTTCCTGGCATTGTGCTCGCCCATCTCGCCACTGCCTAGGGTCAGGACTCGTTGATCACAGCCAGAAGATGGCGGTGGCGGCGAGGGCGATGGCGGAGAAGAAGGCGATTGGGCAGCGATCGTAGCGTGTGGCGGCGCGGCGCCAATCCTTTAGGCAGCCGAACTTGATCTCGATGCGGCTGCAACGCCGGTAGCGGCGCTTATCGTATCTGACCGGCTCGTTGCGCGATCTGCGACCCGGGATGCAAGGTAGGATGCCCTTCGCGTGGAGAGCGTCCCTGAACCAGTCGGCGTCATAGCTGCAGTCGCCGAGCAGCCACTGTGCCTTGGACAAATCGTCGAGCAGCGCGGCCGCGCCGGTGTCGTCGCCTTACCTGGCCTGCGGTCATGAAGAAGCTTAATGGACGGCCGTTCGCGTCGGTAACGGCATGGAGCTTGGTGTTCATGCCGCCTTGGGTGCGGCCGATCAGGCGCCCGAGATCCCCTTTTTAACCCGCAGGCTTGAGGCCGTGCGGTGCGCCTTGAGGTAAGTCGCGTCGATCATCACGGTCCTGGGTTCGGCATTCACCGCAGCCAGCCCTTCCATCATCCGCGTGAACACGCCCGCTTCGCCCCAGCGCTTCCACCGGTTGTACAGCGTCTTGTGCGGACCATAGTCCTTGGGCGCATCCCGCCAACGCAGCCCGTTGCGGTTGACGAACACGATGCCGCTCAGCACCCGGCGGTCATCGACCCGAAGCTTGCCATGGCTCTTCGGAAAGAACGGACGCAGGCGGACCATCTGCTCGTCCGTCAGCCAAAACGGCTCGCTTATGCTAATCCCTTTGCCGAGCCTGAATCAGATCGCAACGCTCATATCGATGGATCCCGACCCCAGGATGTCGCGCTCGATCCGTGCCCGGTCCAGCTCACGCCGCAGCCGCGCAATTTCAGACGCCTGATCCGCCGGCTAGGCCATCGTCGATACTTGCGGCTTTGCCGCCGGGCTTGCCGGCAGAGTGCCGATCTCCTGCCATTTGAGCTGCCAGCGACGCGGCATTGTCGGCATGATTCCCAACTCGGCTGCCACCTCGGTCTGCAGCCGGCCGCTGGTCTCCCACAGGGCCACCGCGTCGTGCTTGAACTCGTCCGTGAAACGACGCTTCGTCGTCCTCGCCGTCATACACCTCCTGGCTCCGCAGAGCCTATCATGGCTGTCCGCTGAACCGAGGGAAGATCATCGCACGACCGTAGAAATCCTGCATAGACTGCGATCGGGCGGGGACCGCTCGAACGGGCGGCATCCTTACCTTTGGCCGAAATAGGAGGCATATGTTCGTTCGATGGCCGCCTGGTCTGCTTCGCTCGTCAGTGCCGTCTTCGCGCGTTCCGCCGCATCCTGCGCCGCGCGTCGGATGAGGGTACGCGCGCCTTCGGCATGTATAGCCAGTGAGCCTAGGGCCTTTTGCAGCCTTATGCCCACCTCGACGAGGGCGGCACCGTCGCGCCCGATCGGGCGGCACCAATCGTCAAGCAGATCGGCGAGATGGACGGGCGGCACGTGCACCCGGTGAGGCAGCGCCGCCACGTCAGCCTGATGATCGACAATCCGCCGCAGCACGCGGGCGCCGGCCTCGATCACCGCGATCGCGGTCCCTGGGTCGTTGACCGCCGGTGACAGCGCGCGCGACGCGATTTCGGAAAGCACGATCAGGCCGAACCGCGGATCATGATCGAAGACCCGGTGATGGGATAGCGTGAACGCCTCCCTAATGCTGGCGATACGGTCATCCTCGCATGCACGGGATACAAGCGCCAGCGGGCGTTCCGGCTCGACCAGCTTTCCGGGTAGTGCGAGAATGTGGATATCGGCATCGACCGCCTCGGCGATCTGCCCCAGCACCGCGATATCGACATGGGTAACCCGGGCGACCGTTTCGGGAAAAATCGCGACCATCCCGCGAAGGGCCGAACGGTCAGCTTGCACCTCCAGAGCCACCGGCATGGCGAGCGTGTCGACCGCGGCCATCGCCGCCCGCTCGACCCGGTCGATCGTATCCGAGACGCGGCCGAAGCGCGCGATATGCTCGATCCAGCGCAGCAGGGTGAAGACGATGAACAGGATGACGACGATCGTGCCGAGGAACAGGATCACGCGCCCCGTTTCGCCGTACAACCCGGTCGACAGCGCGATGATGCCGACGATCGCGAACAGGAAGCTGCCGAGGAACGTCGCCAGTGTATTCTGTGCGGTGCTGTCGTCGATCAGCAGTTGCACGGCACGCGGCGTGATCGTGCTGGTCGCACCCGAATAGGCGGACACCATCGCGGTCAGCGAGAAGGTCGTGACCGCCAGCATGCTCGACGCCAGGATGGTCAGGATATTGTCGACCGACTGCGAACCGATCTTCGCGGCGAAGTCGTACGATATCGTATGCCCCAGCAAGGCGCCCGCCAGCGCGAGCGCGCCACCGAAGGCGCACACCAACGCCGCCCTGAACCACATCCTGCGCGTGAGCAGGCGGATCAGCCATTGCCATCGCGTCATGGCATTCCCCTTCCGCTGCGTTCAAGCCGCGGCGCCCCTGGGCGGTTCCCCGCCGCGCTGCTCAATGCTCGGCGTCCGGCGATCCGGTCAGGCGCCAGCGGCGCAGCAGCCACGGCATCGTCAGTCCCTGCGCGAAGATCGAGAAGGCAACCACGCCGAAGGTGACGACGATGATCTGCCCGCGTTCTACGACGCCGGCGGGAACCGCC
>NZ_LSJO01000543.1:0-970 GCF_001556735.1 Sphingomonas sp. CCH9-F2
CCCGCCCCGCCTCCAGCGCGTCCAGCAGCGGTTCGACATTGGTCGAATCGTCAAACGCGGGCAGGGTGATCGCCGCCGATTCGCGCACCGCGATGATCGCGCGGCGCACCAGCCGGCGGCGCAGCTCGCGTTCCTCCTCCGCCACCGCGAAGGGCCGGTCGGGGCCGCGCCAGCGTTCCTCCCACAGCCGCCCGGCCAGCCGCGCCAGCACCGCCTCCGCCTCCGCCAGCCACGCCGCCGACGCCGCAAGCCGCACCGGGTCCAACGCCGGGGTGGCGGCCAGCAGCGCGCGCATCCGCGTCCGGTCGTGGCGCGGATCGTCGTTCGACGGATCGTCCACGAACGGCATGGCCGCCGCCTGCGCCACCAAGCGCAATTCCGCCCGGCGCCAGCCCAGCAGCGGGCGCAGCACCGCCACGTCGCCGTCGAACCGCCACGGGCGGATCGCCGCCAGCCCCGCCACCCCCGCGCCGCGGTTCAGCCGCATCAGCAGCGTCTCGGCCTGGTCGTCGGCATGGTGCGCGGTCAGCAGCATCGCCGCCCCCGCCGCGTCAGCCCATGCCGACAATGCGGCATAGCGCGCGCGCCGCGCGCGCATCTGGATACTACTTCCCGCGATCGCATCGGGCGGGGCCAATGTCCGATGCGGCACCTCCAGCGCGGCGCAGGCGCGCGCCACCATCGCGGCCTCGTCCGCCGAAGCGGCGCGCAGGCGATGGTCGAACGTCGCCGCCACGGTGCGGCCCGGAAAGGCGGCAACCGCCAGCGCCAGCATGGCCATGCTGTCCGCCCCGCCCGATACCGCCAGCGCGATCCGCGCATCGGCCGCGGGCGCCGCGCCATCGAACGCCGCCGCCGCCACCCGCGCGACGTCGTCGCGGAACCGCGCCACCGCCGCGTCGGGCGGCGGCACCGGCATCATCTCACTTGCACTTGGCGGTGGTGCGCGCCTGTCTCTTATACACATCTC
>NZ_LSJO01000544.1:0-243 GCF_001556735.1 Sphingomonas sp. CCH9-F2
CGCCTGCGGGCCAGGATGTTGACGATGACGTCGTCGCTGGCGGTGCCGGCCAGCAATGCTTCGCGCACGGCCGCTTCCACCGCCTCGAGCCCGTCATCGAGCACTGTCGCCAGCACCCGCACGAACCGCCGGTCGGCGTCGTCGCCGGCGCCGAGCTTGCGCCGCAGCCGTGACAGCGCAGGCGGCAACTCCCAGCCCTGGAACGGTGCGCCGTTGCGCAGGGCGCCCGGCTTGGTCGCCAAC
>NZ_LSJO01000545.1:0-6939 GCF_001556735.1 Sphingomonas sp. CCH9-F2
GCCGGGGCGTCGCTCTCCCCCGCCAGCACCGCCAGCACGCGGCGTTCGACGTCCAGCAGGTCGTCGGCCCGCTCGGCCAGCCGCGGGTTGCCGGTCGCGCGCAACGCCTTGGCCTGTGCGCGCAGTGCGTGGCGCCACGCATGGCCCGCGCTGCGCCCGGCCGCGATCTGCCGCTGCGCCGCCTCGATCAGATCGGGATCGTCGAGCAGCGCGCGATGCGCCGCCATGATCGCTGCCGCCGGTCCGGTCGCCGCGTCCAGCGCGCCGCGCGCCTGCGCCAGCGCCGCGTCGAGCCGCGCACGCTCCGCATCCGCACCGGCGCCGTCGCGTTCGACCGCACGATCGCGCGCCGCCAGCCAGCGTGCGGTACCGATCGCCAGCCCCGGCGCCGCCGCGACGCCGCGCAGCGTGCCGTCGGGAAGCGGCGGGAGCGGTTCGGCGACGGGCACGGCAGCGACGGCCGCGGCAGCGACGGGGGCGGCGGGTGCCGCCTCCCCCATGCCGCCCTCGATCAGTGTCGTCAGCCGCTCGATCGCGTCGGCGGCATCCGGGCCGGATGCGCGCAGCGTGACCGTGTCGCCAAGCCGCACGTCGAGCGCCAGCAGCGCGGTCACCCCGGTCGCCGACGCCTGCGCCGCGCCCTTTGCGATCGTCACGCGCGCGTCCAGCCCGCGCACCGCCTCCGCGATCCGCGCCGCCGGGCGCGCGTGGAGGCCATGCGCCAGCGGGACGACGACGTCGCGTGCGATCCCCGCCTCCTGTGCCGCGTCATCGGCGGCATCCGCCGCGCCGCGCCGCGCGATCACCAGCAACGGCTCGCCGATCGCCACCGCCCCGCCGGGGTGGCGCTCCACCACCTCGAAGGCGTCGGTGTCGGTCACCAGTACCGGAGTCACCATGCTCGTCGCCGCCGCCAGCAACGGGTCGAGGTCGAGGTCGACCAGCGGATCGCCGGCCGCCACCCGCTGCCCCGCGGCGACGCGCACCGTGAAGCCCGCGCCGCCCAGCGCCACGGTGTCGATCCCCAGATGGATCAGCACATCGGCGCCGTCATCGGTGCGCAGCGTCACCGCATGGCGCCCGGCATGGACGGACAGCACCGTCGCGGCGCAGGGCGCGACCAGTTGCGCGCCGGTAGGATCGATCGCGACGCCGTCCCCTATCATGCCGCCGGCGAACACCGCATCGGGCACCTCGTCCAGCGGGGATACCCATCCGGGCAGCGGCGACAGCAGGGTCAGGCGTGTCACGCGATCGTCTCTCCCGTTGCGGCGGCGCGCGTCATTCGCCGCCCGCCACCTGCTCGCCGCCGATCCACGTGCCGCGGGCGCGGAAACCGGCATCCAGCCATACCCAGTCGGCGCGCAAGCCCGGTGCCAGCATGCCGCGTTCGTGCGACAGGCCCAGGAACGCCGCGGGATTGGTCGCCGCCATCGCGGCCGCCGCCTGCGGCGCGGTGCCGATCAGCTGCACCATGTTCGCCACCGCCTGCGCCATGTCGAGGTCGGATCCCGCCAGCGTCCCGTCGGCCCCGCGGCACACGCCGTCCGCGACATGGATCGGCTGGCCGTAGAGCGTGAAATCCTTCTGCGCGGCACCGACGCTGGGCATCGCATCGGTGACCAGCATCGCGCGGTCGGCGGGCAGCAACCGGGTGGCGAGCCGCAATGCGGCGGGATGGACGTGGACGCCATCCGCGATCAGCCCGCACCACGCGCGTCCCCAGTCGAACGCCGCGCCGGTCAGCCCCGGCGCGCGGTGCCCCAGCGGCGTCATCGCATTGTACAGGTGCGTGACCCCGCTCGCCCCCGCGGCGAAGGCGGCCATCGCGGTGTCATAGTCGCTGTCGCTGTGCCCGGCGGCGACGCGCACGCCCGCCGCCGCCAGCGTCGCGATATCGCGCGGATCGCACAATTCGGGCGCCAGCGTCAGCAGCACGCGGCCGCGCCGCGGGCGCGTCAGCAGCGCGATCGTGGCGGCGTCCAGCCGGCGGAACATCGCCGGATTGTGGATGCCCTTCTTCGCGGGGTTCAGGAACGGCCCCTCGATATGCGTGCCGACGATGCCGGCTATGCCCGCCGCGATCGCCGCCTCCGCCGCATCCAGCGCGGCGGCGACCTTCTCCAGCGTGTCGCTGATGAGGGTCGGCAGCAGCGCGGTCGTGCCGTACGGCCGGTGCGCGGCGGCGATCGCGGCGATGCCGTCGACATCGACCGCGTCGTTGAACAGCACCCCGCCGCCGCCGTTCACCTGCGTGTCGATGAAGCCGGGCATGATCCACCCGCCCGCCAGGTCGATCGCGCCGGCTCCCGCGTCGCGCGGCAGCGGGGCGATCCCCGCGATCCGCCCGTCCGCATCGACCGTGATCGTCGCGCCGGGCCAGGTGCCGCCGGGGGTGACGACATGACCATTGGCATACCGGATGATCGTATCGGTCATAGCGTCCGGGTCACCTTCGCCAGATGCGGCGGCTGGTCGGGGTCCAGCCCGCGCGCCAGCGATACCGCATTCGCCAGCCGGTAGAAGCTTTGCAGCATCAACAGCGGCTCGATCGCCGGGTGGCTGGCCGCCGCCGGCAACGCCCCGCCGCCGCGCGCATCGGCCATCCGCACGATCGCGCCGCGATCCGCGAACTCCGCGGCGACCGTGCGGACGGCATCGCCCGCCACGTCCGACGTCGCGAACGCCAGGATCGGGAAGCCTTCGCCGACGATCGTCATCGGGCCGTGGCGCACTTCGGCGGCGCTGAACGCCTCGGCATGCAGCGCGCACGTCTCCTTCAGCTTCAATGCCGCTTCCTGCGCGATGCCGAAGCCGTATCCGCGCCCTAGGACGAACAGGTTGTTCGCCTGCACCAACGCGTCTTGCGCCGCGCTCCAGTCCTGCGCGAACGCCGCCGGAAGGTGCGTCGGCAGCGTTCCCACCGCCGCTTTCAGTGCGTCGTCGCCCGCCCAGTCCGCCGCGATCGCCGCCAGTCCCGCCATCGCCACCAGGCAGGATTTGGTCGCCGCGACCGACGTTTCCGGCCCCGCGTGCAGCGGCAGCAGCGTGTCGGCCATCGTCGCCAGCGTCGATTCCGCATCGTTGACCAGCGCCACGACATGCGCGCCCGCACGCTGGTGCGCCTCCACCGTCGCGATCAGGTCCGGGCTCCGCCCCGATTGCGAGATCGCGATCACCAGTCGCTCGCCCTCGCCACGCGCCACGGGCGCGGCATAGACCGACGCCACCGACGGCGCGGCGGACGCGACGGGCACGCCCAGCAGCGTCTCGAACAGATATTTGCCATAGGTGGCGGCGTGGTCCGACGACCCGCGCGCGCACGTCACGATCACCGCCGGCGCCGCCGCGCGCAACCGCTGCGCCAGCGCCGCGATCGCCGCACCGTTCGCCGCCAGGAACCGCGCCACCGCGTCCCCCGCCTCCCCGGCCTCGGCGAACATCAACGTCGCCCGCTGCGCTGCGATCATGTCGGTAGAAATGGCCGTTCCTCCTGCGCCAGCAACCCTACACAGCCCATGATAGGCCTTCAATAGATATTGTAGTGGATCGTTATTGGTATTTCATTCGCCCAGTTCGGCGACGAAATCATAGGCGTCGCCGCGATAATAGGATTGCGTGACCTCTGCGGGACGCCCGTCCGCCAGAAAGGCGCGCCGCTCGATCAGCAGCCCGGCATGACCGGAGGGGACGTCAAGCAGCGCGGCCTGCGCATCCAGGAACGGGATTGCGCGCAGCCGCTGCAGCGCGCGCGTCGGGCGATAGCCGGCCGCCTCCAGCGCGGCATAGAGCGATTCGCCGACCGCCTCGATCGACGGCAGGCAATAGGCCGGGATGGTCGAATGCTCGATCGCGAGCGGCTGCCCGTCCGCCAGCCGCAGCCGCTGGAAACGATAGACCGGCGTGCCCGGCGACAGCGCCAGCGACAGCGCCTCGTCGGGAGTGACCAGGCCGTCGTTGCGCGCCAGCCAGCGGCTTTCGGGGCGGCGCCCCCGCGCCAGCATGTCCTGCGTGAAGGATGACAGGTGCGCGAAGCTCTTCTCCACCCGCGCCGGGGCGGCAGCGGGGCCGGGGGCGGCATGCGCCACGGCCGTGCCCGCGACGAAGGTGCCCGCACCGCGCCGCGCGACCAGCAGGCCGGCGTCGCTCAGCGCCGCGATCGCGCGGCGGACGGTGATGCGGGAGATGCCATATTCCTGGCACAGTTCGCGTTCGGCGGGCAGCGCGTCGCCGGGCGCCAGCGCGCCGCGCTCGATCGCTCCGCGCAGGATGGCGCCGAATTGCAGGTACAGCGGCCCGGTGCCGTCAGGGGGCAGCGCGCCGATACGGTCCGCAAATGCCATGTCCGCCGTCGCCCCCTTGTCCGGGGCCGCGGTGTCCACGCCCCCAAAGGAGCGCGCATATCATCGCCGCCGGGACGTTCACAATCGCCCGCAGCGGGAAAGCAACGTCAGGCCGCGTGTCGCCGGATGCTGGCGAGCAGATCGCGTGCCGCACGCTGCGCGGTGGCGATCTCGCGCGCGGTCATGTCCTCGGCCACGTCGGCGCGCGCCGCGCCGGCATCCGCGTTGCCGCATGCGGCCGCCAGGTTGAACCATTTGTGCGCCTCGACCAGGTCGATCACCGCCCCCGACGTGCCCGTCGAGAAGGCGACGCCCAGGTCATAGGCCGCATCCGCATCGCCGCGACCGGCATCTGCAATCCGGCGCTCCAGCAGCGCCTGTTGAAAATTCATTACCACCGGATGCCCCTTGCGATCCATTGCGATGGACTTGGGGTGTGCCTCAACCGGCGTCACCAAATGGTTAACGCATTAACCGGCTTTCTTACAACTTTGGTCTAAGCAGGGTCGACCGCCAGATTGTCGATCAGCCGGGTGTTGCCGATCCGCGCGGCGGCCAGCAACTGGCGGCGGCGCCCCGGCGCGGGATCGGCGACCAGCGTCTCGGCATCGACCAGCGCGACATAATCGACCGTGAAGCCCGCGCCGACCAGCGTCGCGGTGGCATCCTCCAGCGCGCGCGCCACCTCGCCCCCGCCCAGGATCGTGCGCGCCGCCACCCCCAGCGCGCGGGGCAGCGCCACCGCCTTCGCGCGCTCCTCCGGCAGCAGGTAGACGTTGCGCGACGACAGCGCCAAACCGTCATCCTCGCGCTGGGTCGGCACGCCGGTGATCTCGATCTCGAAATCCAGGTCGGTCACCATCCGGCGGATCACCGCCAGCTGCTGGAAATCCTTTTCCCCGAAATAGGCGCGCGCCGGGCAGACCTGGTTGAACAGCTTGGCGACGACGGTGGCGACGCCATCGAAATGGCCGGGCCGCGCCGCGCCGTCCCACCCGTCGCTGACCCCGGTGACGGAGACGTTGGTGGCAAAGCCGTCGGGATACATCGCCTCGACCGGGGGCAGCCACAGGATGTCGCAGCCCGCATCGGTCAGCATCGCGATGTCGCTGATCTCCTTGCGCGGGTAGCGCGACAGATCCTCGTTCGCGCCGAACTGCTTCGGATTGACGAAGATCGACGCGACCACGCACGCGCCGGGACGCCGCGCGGCCTCCACCAGCGCGACGTGCCCGGCGTGGAGCGCCCCCATCGTCGGCACCAGCGCCACCTCGCGCCCGGCCGCACGCGCTTCCGCCAGCGCGGCCCGCAGGCCCGCCAGATCGCGATATACTTCCACGTCTTACCCCTCGAAACTCGCGGCGGCGGGTTCTATGGTCGCGACGAAGCGCAATCAATGAGGGATGCGACGAATTGTCCGAGATGGTGACCGAGACGCCGCCGCAGCGAACGCATGTCATTGTGTTCGCCAATGAAAAGGGCGGCACCGGCAAGTCGACCACCGCGGTCCATGTCGCCATCGCGCTCGCCGCGAAGGGCGCGCGCGTCGCCTGCATCGACCTCGACCACCGCCAGCGCACGCTGGGCCGCTACCTCGACAACCGCGAGGCGACGGTGACGCGCACCGGCATCGACCTGCCCGTGCCCCACCATGCCACCGGCGACGGGCGCGCCGACGGCAATTTCGGCGAACTCTACCGCGGCTTCACCGACGGCTATGATTTCCTGGTGATCGACACGCCGGGGCGCGACGATCCGGCGGCGCGGATCGCGGCGGCGCTGGCCGATACGCTGGTGACGCCGATGAACGACAGTTTCGTCGATTTCGACCTGATCGGCCATGTCGACCCCGAAACCTTCAAGGTGACGCGCCCCAGTTTCTATTCGGAGCTGATCTGGGACGCGCGCAAGGCCCGCGCGCGCGAGGACGGGACGACGATCGACTGGGTCGTGCTGCGCAACCGCCTGCAATATCTGGAGGCGCGCAACATGCGCCGCGTGTCGGAGGCGCTGGACCAGCTGGCGCGGCGCGTCGGCTTCCGCATCATTCCCGGCCTTGGCGAGCGGGTAATCTATCGCGAGCTGTTTCCCAAGGGGCTGACGCTGCTGGACGCCAAGACGTTCGGCGGCATGGGCATCAGCCATGTCGCCGCGCGGCAGGAACTGCGCGAGATGATGGCCGGGCTGGCGCTGCCCGAGGCGGCGCTGCCGCTGTTCGCATGACGGGGATCCCGACATGAAGTGGATCGTCGCGGCGCTGCTGATCTGGGGCGTGTGGTGGCTGCTGAAGAAGCCTGCGGCGCGGCGCCCGTCGGCGGTGCGCGACGCGCGTGCGCTGCTGGGCGTGCCGGCGGGGGCCGATGCCGGCGCGATCCGCGCCGCGCACCGCCGGCTGGTGGCGGACGTCCACCCCGATCGCGGCGGTTCGGACGAGGCGACGCGCCGCGCCAACGCCGCGCGCGACCTGCTGCTGGAGCGACTGCGCCGGCCGCAGCAGTGATGGCGCACGCCTTTCATCCCGATATTCTGCGCGACTACGATATCCGCGGCACCGTCGGCGTCACGCTGGACGCGGGCGATGCGGTCGCGGTGGGAC
>NZ_LSJO01000546.1:0-5937 GCF_001556735.1 Sphingomonas sp. CCH9-F2
AGTATCGTCGGCACTGGCGAACGCCAAGCGCGCCGGGTTACCTCCGCGCTGACGAGTCTCGGCGTGCTGACGGCCGACAGTTCCCGGGCGCCCCTGCAGATCGCCTTTCCTGCCACGCTGGCGGGGCGCTGGATGCCGGGACTGTTCCCAGAAGCGCGTAGCGGCTTGCGTCAGCCGCTGGAATCATCAGCGGTGCGACACGGGGCGGCCAATGGTAAGGTGTCGTGACCGCGATGATGCGGATCAACTCGACGGAGGCAACCTTCCCGTTCTTCAGCCGCAACGACTTCCAGGGTCAGCCCAGCAGCCGTGTTTACCGACCCTACAAGGCATTCGAGATCATCCTCGACCGTGTTCTCGGCGAACGGGTGAGAGCGGATGGCGCGTGCGCTGTCGACCTCTGGTGTGCGCTCGCCAACATTCGTTGGTCCGGTCCAGATGGCATGGACGTCTCCTACGGCTTCAGGCGGGCCGGCGAGGTGGTGTCCTGGGTGCGCGAGGAGGGAGACTATCTCACCTGGTATTGCAGCGGCGAGCCAGGGCACGTTGCCACTTGGATCGACAGAGCGCTCGCGGTAGCGGGATGGTCGTGGAGGCGGTTGGAACCGGACGCCGCGGACACCGGCGAGAGGGCCGACGACAGTTAGCGCTTGGCGTAGAGTTCGGGCTGCCGCTCCACGACAGAACGGCGGACCGCGCGCAGCCGAATGGCTTCCGGTCGAGCGAAAACGGGTACTGATTGCGTGTAGGCCGATCAGGAGTGTGGACGCCCACAAGTAGATAGTTTGGAAATGCCAATCGCGACACTTTGCCCAGCGGCAAAGTGTCGCAGCCGACAGAAACGCCGCCGGCCGAACCGGAGTAACCGTCCGGTGAGCCGCGTGTTGTCCAAACCGGCGTAGCCATCGATGTCTGGACCTGTGGTGGTCTCCTTCTGGAGTCCAGAAGGAGGTCAGGAGATGGGGCGGATGGAGGTCATCACCCGGACGGAGCGCCGGCGGACCTACAGCGAGGCGGAGAAGGCGGCGGTGGTCGCCGAGGCGTCGGCGCCGGGCGTGACGGTGCGCGAGGTGTCGCAGCGGCTCGGCATCGCGGAGAGCCTCATCTACAACTGGCGTTCGGCGCAGCGGAAGGCGGTGAGCATCGCCAGCGAGCCGTTGCAGTTCATCCCGTATGGCGTGGTGACGGACGTCGTTCCGACTGAACCGAGTATGGCGCTGATGCCGGCCACACCTGCACCGGCACCCGCCAAGCCGTCGCCATCTGCGGCACCGGCGGAAGACCTGGTTCGCCCGCATCCAGGGACGCGACCGGGCAGCATCGACATCGACTTGGCCAGCGGTGTCCGACTGTCGGTCGACAGCTACGTCAACGAGAAGGCGCTCGCCCGCGTGCTGCGGGCACTGGGGCATGCATCGTGATAGCGCTGGCGCCGGGCACCAAGGTGTATCTCGCCTGCAAGCCGGTGAGTATGCAGAAGGGCTTCGACGGACTGACCGCGCTCGCCAGCCAGGTGCTCGGCGCCGACCCGTATTCGGGTCACCTGTTCGTGTTCCGGGGCAAGCGTGGCGACTATCTCAAGGCGCTGTACTGGGACGGCTCGGGCATGTGCCTGTTCGCCAAGCGGCTGGAGAAGGGCCGGTTCGTCTGGCCCCCGCTGGTCGATGGCGGCATCGTACTCAGCCCCGCGCAGCTGGCACTGCTCATCGAGGGCATCGACTGGCGACGCACCGTAGCGCTGGCCCCGGTGACCGCGCCGACCCTCATCTAAACGGCGCTTTTCGGTCCTTTTCGCTTGGCCTGAGTCGGCCCGGTGGTAGGATGGGCCATGTCGCTGGCGATGGTCGATCTCCCCTCCGACCCGGACGAACTGCGCGCCTTCGCACAGGCGTTGCAGGCCCAACACGCAGCCACCGCTGCGGAGTTGGCCGGCACCGTTGCCGAGCTTCGCGCAGCCAAGGCGACCATTCAGCTGACCGCGCTGGAGATCGAGAAGCTCAAGGTCCAGCTGGCGCGCCTCAGGCGCATGCAGTTCGGCCAGTCGTCCGAGCGGCTCACCCGTGAGATCGAGCAGCTGGAGCTGCGGCTGGAGGAGTTGGAGACCGTCGAGGCCGAGGCGACCAGCGCGTCCGTCGACGCCGGTGTGCCGCCACCCGCCCGCGAGAAGCGCCGCCCCAAGCGCCTGCCACTGCCCGACCACCTGCCGCGCCAGGAAGTCGTCCACGCCGCCCCGCACGCGGATGGCTGCGGCGCGTGCGGCGGGACCATGTCGGCGTTGGGCGAGGACGTGACCGAGGTGCTGGAGTATGTGCCCGGCCGCTTCCAAGTCGTCCGTCACGTCCGTCCCAAGCTCGCCTGCCAGCGCTGTGACGCCATCACCCAGGCACCCGCACCGGCGCTGCCCATTCCGCGCGGCAAGGCCGGTCCCGGCCTGCTCGCGCACGTGCTGGTGTCCAAGTATGCCGACCATCTGCCACTCTACCGGCAGGCGGAGATTTACGCCCGCGAAGGTGTCGACCTCGACCGTTCGACCATGGCGGACTGGGTCGGCCAGGTCAGCTGGTTGCTCCAGCCATTGGTCGACCACATCCGTGCCCATGTATTTGCGGCCGACAAGATCCACACCGACGACACGCCGGTCCCGGTGCTGGCGCCGGGCAGTGGCAAGACGAAAACCGGAAGGCTCTGGGTCTATGCCCGCGATGACCGGGGCTGGCAGGGCATCGGTCCACCGGCAGCAGCCTACTTCTACACGCCCGACCGCAAGGGTGACCGACCGCGCGCGCACCTCGCTGGCTTCAGCGGGTTCCTGCAGGCGGACGGCTATGCGGGTTACGACCAGCTGTACGATGGACGGCGACAGCCCGGCCCCATCGTCGAGGTCGCGTGCTGGGCGCATGTCCGGCGCAAGATCTACGACGTTTGGAAGGCGACAGGCTCGACCACGGCACGCACCGGCGTGAGCATGATCGACCTGATGTATGAGGCGGAAGAGCTGGGACGCGGGTTGCCGCGGGAGGACCGGCTCGACCGACGCAAAGTCGTCAGAGTGGGCGTGAACGGCTTCTTCAGCTGGGCCGAAGACACCATGCGCCGTATCTCGGGCAAGGGCGCGCTGGCGGACGCCATCCGCTATGCCGTGAAGCGGCGCGAGGCGCTGACCCGCTTCTGCGACGACGCGCGGCTCGAGGCGGACAACAACCGCGCCGAGAACTGCCTCCGGCCCGTCGCGCTCGGGCGCAAGAATTATCTCTTCGCCGGTTCCGACAAAGGCGGTGAGCGGGCAGCGGCGATCTACACCCTCATCCAGACCGCCCGGCTCAACTTCGTCGACCCGCAAGCCTGGCTGCGCGATGTGCTTACCCGGATCGCCGACGGGCATCCGGCAAACCGCATCGGTGAGCTCGCGCCGTGGCATTTCTCCAACACCTGAATCATCCGGGTAGAAAGCCTTGTGCGCGTGCCGTTCAACGGCGAGCCGCAGGTCTGTCGAGAACTGCTACTATAACGGTGACGATGAAAGGTGAGAGCAGCATGAGCAGTGCGCCGAACATATCAACTCCGGAGCCGTCCGGCGCTCGCTGGTAGGCAATACCCTTTGCAAGCCACCACCCGTTAGCTGCCAACGTAAGTGTCAAGCCAAGTAGCCACGGCAGGAGCCGCGTAGAGGAACGAAGTGCCAAATACAGAAAAGGAAATGCTGTCAGCACGGCATTGGTTGTGACCACGCCAATTTCGCTCAGATCGATGTCACGGCTCAACGCAGCCGCAAAAATCAGTCGCTCACCGATGGACACGGCAGCGCCAATCACGATTGCGAGAACAATGAGTGCTACCCGGAGGGAGCGTCGGTGCGCCTCTGCCATGCGCTACCATATGCTCGCTCCGAAGGGTTCGCTAGTCGCTGCCCGGTGGACCGTCAGTTTTAGATGATACGGCACTGGCCGGACGCATACGAACCGGAAGGGATTCACACGATTCCCGTTTCGTGCTTCTCCTGTTCCCATGATTCAAGGTGACTTGTTCTCCGCATCCCCGGTGGCCCCGCCGAGGATTTCGTCCCAGACGCCCTTAGCCGAGGGTCTGCCGTCGATCATCGATGTTATCGCGCAGGTGTCGACCCGGCCGCGCTACGCCTTCATGGTCTTGAACCTGATCGCGCGCGCGGCAGGGCAGGGGGGCAAGGCAGGACCCTACGTCCTCCGGCAGGGGCAGGCCGTTCGGCTGCGCGACTGGTTGTGCGACTCCCTCGCTCCCATGGCAGCCCGCGATCATAAGCGGGCAGCGCTGGCCGAGCAGGTGAGGGTGGAACTGGCAGGGCAGGAGCAGCTGCCAGGAGACCCTGACGCAGCGTCACGACTAGTGGAGCAAGTGGTGCTGGAGCGGGTGCGCCGCTCCGGCCGGTGTAATGTCAGCCGGGCGGTGTCCGAGCTGGTCCGGGCAGGGCTGGTCCGGCGCCACTATGAGGGCTGGCGAGTAGATCACCACAATCGAGGCGCCCGGCGCGAGGCGGTGTACACGTTATTGCCCGATACGATGCGCGCACTAGGCAAGGCGTAGAGCTAAATCCGCGCTGGTCATGACAACCCTCAGTCTGCTGGATCAGGGTCGCATGGCAATTTGACGCTCTTGAGCTTGCCCGTGAGCTAGGCTTACTGTCGCGAGACCCGCCGGCAGGAATTGCTTGCCAGTCCAGAAGCCGCTCGAGTGTACGCTCTCGGCGGCTCCTGCTTATGATTTAAGAAGCGCTGTGATCTCAGCCATCCAGCGCGGCGAGATCAGGCTGTTACGGATCAGCTCGGTGGCGCTGGACGGGATCAGCGGGGGAGTCGTGCGCGATCCGAGAAACAGGGCGGTGCTTGACCTTGGTGACGAGCGGTCTGACCGTCGGCGAAGTCAGCCTGCCGATCACCTAAGCAAGTCCAAGCGAGGTGCTCCGACCCTTTGCCGATGCAATCAGCTTCGACGTCGCGACGGGAACGATCGCGCTAGTCGGGCCGGTGCCATGGACGCCGCTTGCGCGGCGAGACGGGGAGGCGCATATTACTGTCATGGCGACCCGGTCCGATACGATTACCACCAAGGGGAGCAAGCCAGGCGTGCTCGGGCGCAGCGCAGCGACGGGCCGTTACGTTCTGGCGCCGGTGGCAACCAAGAAGGCGACCGTCTCCGACCAGCGTATCGCCGCGGCAGTGAAGAGCGTTCTGGCCAAGAAGAAGTAGTTTGCCGGTCGTTCAGACGTCGACGGATGACGTCTTCATCAATTGCCCCTTCGACGATGCGTTCGCGCCAACGTTCCGCGCACTGATCTTCGCCATTCTCGTCTGCGGCTTTCGCCCGCGCTCGGCGCGCGAACTGGATGACGGTGGCCAGACTCGGATTGACAAGATCTTCGCTCTAATCGAGCAGTGCCGCTACGGCATTCATGACCTGTCACGCACCGAGCTGGACGCGGTCAACAACCTGCCGCGCTTCAACATGCCGCTCGAACTCGGGCTGTTCCTTGGCGCCAAGCGCTACGGTGGCCAACATCAGAAGGTCAAGCGTATCCTGATCCTCGACGTGGAGCAGTTCCGCTACCAGCGTTTCATCTCCGATCTGGCTGGCATGGACATCCACGAGCATGGGGGCGACCCGACTCGAGCACTTCGCGAGGCGCGTGATTGGCTCGCCAACGTGTCGCGTCGCGAGCTGCCGAGCGCCGACCGCGTGCAGCGCGTCTATAAGGCGTTTCTGGCCGACTTGCCCGATCTGGCGGCCGTGCTAGAGTTTCACCCAGATCGGATCCCGTATGTCGATTTCGAGCGGGTCGTCGGGCGATGGCTGATCGAAGCGCCGGCCGCGATTGGGGCAGCTTGAGGCGCCGCTGAGCCGTTACGCTCTTGTTCCTGCCAGTTAGAAAAGACACAATCCGCGCCAGATAGAGATGGCACACGT
>NZ_LSJO01000547.1:0-13352 GCF_001556735.1 Sphingomonas sp. CCH9-F2
CACGCGCACCGCGACCTGCCCCTGCGGGCGGACGCCCAGTTCCTCCGCCGCGCCGCGCGACAGATCGATGATCCGCCCGGCCGCGAACGGCCCGCGGTCGTTGACGCGCAGCAGGATGGTGCGCCCGGTGTCGAGCGCGGTCACCTCGACATAGCTGGGCAGCGGCAGGGTGGTGTGCGCCCCGCTGATCGCCTTGGCGCGGAAGCGTTCGCCATTGGCGGTACGTTTGCCCGATTCATTGCCGTACCAGCTGGCATAGCCGAGCATGTCGTACGTCGGGTCGGCGGCGGGGGTGTAGGTGGTGCCGCGCACCTGATAGGGCTTGCCGATCCGTACCGGCCAGTCGCTGACCGGAGCGTAGCGCCCGCCGCATGCCGACAGCAGCATGGCCATCGCCATCGCCGCGGCGGCGCGCGGCTGCCTCAATGCGCGCGCACCGGCACGCCGGCGGCGGCGAGCGCCTGATGCGCCTGCGCGACGGTGGCCTGCCCGAAATGGAAGATCGACGCGGCGAGCACCGCGGAGGCGTGACCTTCCGTAACGCCCGCCACCAGATCGTCTAGCGATCCGACCCCGCCCGACGCGACGACGGGCACCGACGTGCGGTCGGCGATCGCGCGGATCAGCGCCAGGTCGTAGCCGTCGCGCGTGCCGTCGCGGTCCATCGAGGTCACCAGCAGCTCGCCCGCGCCCAGATCGGCGAGGCGCAGCGCGTGCGCGACCGCGTCGATTCCGGTGGCGCGGCGGCCGCCGTGAGTGAACACCTCCCATCCCTCGCCGCTGCGGCGCGCGTCGATGCTGGCGACGCAGCACTGGCTGCCGAAGCGTTCGGCGATATCGGCCACCACTTCCGGCCGTGCAACGGCGGCGGAATTGACCGCGACCTTGTCCGCCCCGGCCAGCAGCAGCGCGCGCGCATCCTCGGCGGTGCGCACGCCGCCGCCGACGGTCAGCGGCATGAAGCAGACCGCGGCGGTGCGCCGCACCACGTCGAGGATCGTGCCGCGCGCCTCATGACTGGCGGTGATATCCAGGAAGCACAGCTCGTCCGCGCCGGCCGCGTCATAGGCGCGCGCCTGTTCCACCGGATCGCCCGCGTCGATCAGGTCGACGAAATTCACGCCCTTCACCACGCGGCCGCCGGCGACGTCGAGGCAGGGGATCACGCGGGCGCGGACGGTCATGCGCCGCTCCATGCCCGCGCGGGCGGTGCGGGGCAAGCATCGCTTGCCCCGTCGATCAGCGCGGCGCGGCCTGCGCCTTTGCCTTCGCCTGCTTGGCGTAATGGTGGTGCATCGCGGCGCAGCCGGCCATCGCGCCCATCACGGCATGACCCTTGCCGACATAATGGCCGGCGACCGCACCGGCGGCGGCGCCGCGCAGGCAACCCTTGGCGAGCGCGGGCGAGGTCGAGGCCACCATCAGCGGCAGCGCGATCAGAACGGCGAAACGCTTCACAACATCCTCCATCACTGATGATGGCGGAAGATACGCCGCGCGGGGCGGCGTGTTGCGTTACAAGTTGGTCATTCGGCGGTCGGGCGCCGGTCAGGCGGCGGCGGCGACGCTGAGCGCGGCGGCAAGGTCGAGCCGGCCATCGTAGAGCGCACGGCCGGTGATGACCCCCTCGATCCCGTCGCGCGCGTGCAACGCCAGGACGTGGATGTCGGCAATGCCCGCCACCCCGCCGCTGGCGATCACGGGAATGTCGACCGCCCGCGCCAGATCGACCGTCGCCTCGACATTGCAGCCCTTGAGCAGGCCGTCGCGGCCGACGTCGGTGAACAGCACCGCGGCGACGCCGGCATCCTCGAACCGGCAAGCGAGGTCGACCGCGCTGGTGGTCGACACGTCGGCCCAGCCCTTGGTCGCGACCATGCCGTCCTTCGCATCCACCGCGACGACGATCCCGCCGGGGAAGGCGGCGGCCATGTCGCGGACGAACTGCGGGTTTTCCAGCGCGGCGGTGCCGATCACGACGCGCGCGACGCCCAGGTCGAACCACGCCTCCACACTGGCGGGGGCGCGGATGCCGCCGCCCAGCTGGACGTGGCCAGGGAAGGCCGCGACGATCGCGCGCACCGCATCGCCGTTGACGCTTTCGCCCGCGAACGCGCCGTCGAGGTCGACGACGTGGAGATGCCCGGCCCCCGCCTCGGCGAACAGCGTCGCCTGGTGCGCGGGATCGTCGCCATAGACGGTGGCGCGCGCCATATCGCCCTCCGCCAGCCGAACGACCTGCCCGGCCTTCAGGTCGATCGCGGGGAAGACGATCAGCGGGGCGGTCACGGCTTCCATGCAAGGAACCTTTCGAGCATCGCCAGCCCGTAGCGCTGGCTCTTTTCGGGGTGGAACTGCACGCCGACGATCGTGTCGCGCGCGACCGCGGCGGTCACCGGGCCGGCATGGTCGGTGGTGGCGACGACCGACGCGCCGTCGAAGGCGTAGCTGTGGAGGAAATAGGCCTCGCCCGGCACGATCAGCGGGTGGTCGCCGAGGGGGACGACATCGTTCCAGCCCATGTGCGGCACCTTCGCGTCGCTGCCGGCGGTGTCGATGCGCCGGACGGTGCCGGCGATCCAGCCGAGGCCCGCGTGGGTGCCCAGTTCCTCACCGGTATCGGCGAGCAATTGCATTCCGACGCAGATGCCGAGGAACGGCGTGCCGCCGTCGATGACCCGCGCGCGCATCGCGTCGACCATGCCGGGGATGGCGCGCAACGCCGCGGCGCACGCACCGAAGGCGCCGACGCCCGGCAGCACGATCCGCTCGGCGCACGCAACGACGTCCGGGTCGGCGGTGACGGTGAGGTCGGTGCAGCCAGCGGCACGCAGCGCGTTTTCGACCGAGTGGAGGTTGCCGGCCTGGTAGTCGATCAGCGCCAGCGTCATGCCAGCCACTCCCGAACTGCCGCGGCGGCGAAACGGGCGTCGAACGCCACGACCTGCGCGGTGGCGACGCCGCTGGTCACGAACGGATCGGTCGCCGCGATCGCCTCGACATCCTCGCGGGTGCCGCGCGCGACGATCACCCCGCCGGTGCGCGGATCACGCCGCCCGGCGACCAGGAACGCGCCGCCCGAAAAGGCCGCTTCGAGCCACGCGACATGCGCGTTCATCTGTGCGTCCACGTCGGCCAGCGGGCGGATATAGTCGAGCAGGATGACGCACAGCGCGCCGCTGCTGCGAAACGCGCTCACAGCGTCCCCTTGGTCGACGGGATCGCGTCGGCCTTGCGCGGGTCGATCTCCACCGCTTGGCGCAGCGCGCGGGCGAGGCCCTTGAACGCGCTTTCGGCGATGTGGTGGTTGTTGTCGCCGTACAGCGTTTCGATGTGCAGCGTGATGCCGGCGGCCTGGGCGAAGCTGTGGAAGAAATGCTGGAACATCTCGGTATCCATCTCGCCCAGCCGGGTCTGGGTGAATTCGGTCTTCCACACCAGCCACGGGCGCCCGGAAATGTCGAGCGCGACGCGGGTCAGCGTTTCGTCCATCGGCGACAGCGCGTCGCCATAGCGGCGGATGCCGCGCTTGTCGGCCAGCGCCTGCGCGATCGCGCTGCCCAGCGCCAGCGCGGTGTCCTCCACCGTGTGGTGCTGGTCGATGTGCAGATCGCCGTCGCACGTCACATCCATGTCGATCAGCGAATGGCGAGACAGCTGTTCGAGCATATGGTCGAAGAAGCCGACGCCCGTTGTCACGGCATAGGCGCCGGTGCCGTCGAGATTGACGGTGACGGCGATCTTGGTTTCGCTGGTGTCGCGGCGGATCGTGGCGGTGCGCATGATGGGCAGCACCCCATAACGATGCCGCGCGTCCAAGCAACCTTGACCCCGCGCATCATGGCGCTACCCAAGGGGGCATGAACGACATGCTGCCCGACAGCCTGATCCCCTATGACGAAATCGTGCAGGAAGCCCTGCGCGCGGTGGTGGGCCGCGTGCTGGGGACGGTGGCCGAATCGGGGGGACTACCGGGCGAGCACCATTTCTACATCACCTTCAAGACGCAGGCGCCCGGCGTGGACATTCCCGCCCGCCTGATCGAGCGGTTCCCGGACGAGATGACGATCGTCCTGCAGAACCGTTTCTGGGACCTGACGGTGGACGACCGGCGCTTTTCGGTCGGGCTCAGCTTCAACCAGGTGCCGTCGAAGCTGGTGATCCCCTATTCGGCGATCACCGGATTCCACGACCCCGCGGTCAATTTCGAGCTGCGGTTCCAGGCGCAGGAAGGGCCGGAGGACGGCCCCGGCGGGCACGACCCGGCCGAGAACGACGGCCCCCCCGCCGCGCCGGTGGAGGACGGATCGAACGTCGTCGCGGTGGATTTCAAGCGGAAGAAGTGACGGTGCGAGCGACACAGTTTCTGTGTCGCGGTTGCGCAGCAACGCACCGTCACGGCCGGCGCGCCAGGGGCGCGTCCGACGTCACGGGATTCATTCCCGTGACGTGGCGGTGGGGTGAGTGGGTGACGCGAGGCCCGCAACCTCCAGCCGTTCGTGGAGAGGAGATTCTGAGCTTGTCGAAGCCGCGTCTCGAAGCACCGCCGCCACCCCGGCCCTTCGAGACGCCGTTTCGGCAGGCTCAACGGCTCCTCAGGGCGAACGGAGGGGGCTGGGCCACCGCCCTTCGGCCCGTAGATTGACAAGGCGAACCGGGGCATCAGGTGATTGCGTCGCCGCCACCATCCGGGAACCCCGATGATCGACCGTATCCCCCATCCCGACGCCGCCGTCCGCGAGGCGATCCTGGCGCCGTTGCGGGCGCATAACGATGCCGCCGCCGGTCCGACCGAGCGGCATGACGTGGCGCTGGCGGTGCGCGACGATGCCGGGGCGATCGTCGGCGGATTGTGGGGGACGACCGGCTATCGCTGGCTGTTCGTCCAGTATCTGGCACTGCCGCCCGAGCGGCGCGGGCGCGGCGAGGGGCGGGCGTTAATGCTGGCGGCGGAGGAGGAAGCGCGGCGGCTGGGGTGTGTCGGCGTGTGGCTGGACACCTACAGTTTCCAGGCGCGCGGCTTCTACGAGAAGCTGGGCTATGCCGCGTTCGGGCAGATCGACGATTATCCGCCGGGCGAAGCGCGCTACTTCCTGTCGAAGCGGATCGACTGACGCCGCCGCCGGGTTCATGCGGTAACGCAGCGGACAGGACGGAGAGACAGGATGAGCGCGACGCGGACCGAAACCGATTCGATCGGTGCGATCGAGGTGCCGGCCGATGCCTATTGGGGCGCGCAGACCGAACGCAGCCTGGAGAATTTCCCGTTCGGCGCGCGCGAGCGGATGCCGATCGAGATCGTCCATGCGCTGGCGATCGTGAAACAGGCGGCCGCGCGGGTGAACCGGCGCCATGGACTTCCCGCCGACAAGGCCGATGCGATCGAGGCGGCGGCGCAGGAAGTCGCCGACGGGATGCTGGACGACCAGTTCCCGCTGGTGATCTGGCAGACCGGCAGCGGCACGCAATCGAACATGAACGTCAACGAGGTGATCGCGGGCCGCGCCAACGAGATCATGACGGGGACGCGCGGCGGCAAGGCGCCGGTCCATCCCAATGACGACGTGAATCGCGGGCAATCGTCGAACGACAGCTTCCCGACCGCGCTGCACATCGCCTGTTCGATCGCGGTGCGGCGGCGGCTGATCCCCGCGGCGGAGCGGCTGCACGCCGCGCTGGATGCCAAGGCGCGGCAATGGTCGGGGATCGTCAAGATCGGACGGACGCATTTGCAGGATGCGACCCCACTGACGCTGGGCGACGAATTTTCGGGCTATGCGCACCAGATCCATCGCTGCCTGCGCCGCATCGAGCCGGCGGTGGAGCAGGGGACCGACCGGCTGGCGCAGGGCGGCACCGCGGTGGGCACCGGGCTGAACGCGCCCAAGGGCTTCGCCCGCGATTTCTGCGCCGAGGTGCGCGGGCTGACCGGGATCGCGTTCAGTCCCGCGGAAAATATGTTCGAGGCGCTGGCGAGCAACGACCCGCTGGTCCATTTGTCGGGCGTGCTCAACACGCTGGCGACGGCGTGTACGAAGATCGCCAACGATATCCGCCTGCTCGGCTCCGGCCCGCGGTGTGGGCTGGGCGAACTGGACCTGCCTGCCAACGAGCCGGGCAGCTCGATCATGCCCGGGAAGGTCAACCCGACGCAGTGCGAGATGCTGACGATGGTCGCGGCGCAGGTGATCGGCAATCATGTCGCGATCACCGTCGGCGGGGCGCAGGGGCATCTGGAGCTGAACGTGTTCAAGCCGATGATCGGCGCGGCGGTGCTGCGCTCGATCGACCTGCTGGCGACGGGGTGCGAGAGTTTCGCGCAGCGCTGCGTCGAGGGGCTGGAGGCGAACGAGGCGCGGATCGGCGAGTTGCTGGACCGGTCGCTGATGCTGGTCACCGCGCTGGCGCCGGAGATCGGGTACGACAATGCGGCCAAGATCGCCAAGCACGCGCACGTCGAGGGGCTGACGCTGAAGGAGGCGGGCATCGCGCTGGGACTGGTGGATGCCGAGACGTTCGACCGCGTGGTGCGCCCGGAAGCGATGCTGGGAAACGAGGGGCGGGGGAACTGACGTGCGCGTGCCGCATTGAGCGCGGGCGTAACGATGAAGGATCCTGCCACCATGGGTGTGACGACGATGGGCGCGCTGATCGGCGGCGCAATCGACGCGATGTCGGGCGACGACGACAGCGTTGCGGACGGCGCGCTGTACGGCGCGATCACCGCCAACGTGCTGAAGGTGGTGCTGCCGGTGGTCGCCACCTGGGCGATCGGCTGGGGCGTGCTGAAGGGTATCGAGACGCTGGGCAACACGATTTCGGAAAGGGTGAAGGCATGATCCGCACGATTCTCGGCGCGCTGGTGGGGCGCGAACTGGACCGCCGCGACGGGCGTGGCGGCGCGGGCGGCGCGCTTTTCGGCGCGCTGGCGACGCGCGCGGTGACGCGCATGGGCCCGCTGGGCATGGCGCTGGGCGGCGCCTATGTCGCGAAGAAGGCGTACGACCGGCGCAAGGCCGCAAAGGCGGGTGTTTCGAAGCGGGTTTGAGACGCGTAGGACACTCAATGCGCGTCGCCCCAGCGAAAGCTGGGGCCTCCTGTGGCGAGGAGCGCGCTCAGTTGCAGTGAGATCCCAGCTTTCGCTGGGATGACGTTTGTTTCAAAGCGGGTTTTCTCTATCGGCGGCCCACTCCGCATCCTGATGCTCGCCGAGCCGCGGGCTGGCGTGGTCGGCGCGGATACGAATGCCGTCATAAGTGATCGGCGCGGCGAGGCCGGGGAGGCCGTCGACCATCAGCCGCATTCCGCGCGTCACCACCTGCGGATCGGCGAATACCTGGTCGATGCGGTTGACGGGGCCGACCGGCACCCCGGCCGCCTCCAGCGCGGCGAGCAGGTCGGCGCTGGGCCATAGCACGGTGCGCGCGGTGACCAGCGGCAGCAGCGCGGCACGGTTGGTGACGCGGGCGGGGTTGGTGGCGAAGCGCGGATCGCGCGTCATGTCGGGGACGCCCAGCACATCGCACAGTTTCGCGAACTGCCGGTCGTTGCCGACCGCGATGATGAGGTCGCCGTCAGCAGTCGGGAAGCTCTGGTAGGGCGCCAGATTGGCATGGCCGTTGCCCATCCGCACCGGCACCACCCCGCTCGCCATCCAGTTGAGGGCCTGGTTGCCCAGGACCGCGACCTGCGTGTCGAGCAGCGCCATGTCGATATGCGTGCCGGTGCCGGTGCGCGCGCGGTCGTGCAGCGCCGCCAGGATCGCGACGACCGAGTAGACGCCGGTGAACAGGTCGGCGAAGGCAACCCCGCCCTTTTGCGGCGGGCCGTCCGGCTCGCCGGTGATCGACATGATCCCGCCCATCCCCTGGACGATGAAGTCATAGCCGGCGCGGTGCGCATAGGGGCCGTCCTGTCCGAAGCCGGTGACCGAACAGACGATCAGCCGCGGATCGGCGGCGCGCAGCGTGGCGGCGTCGAGGCCGTATTTGACGAGCCCGCCGACCTTGTAATTCTCGATCACCACGTCCGCGCCCGCCGCCAGATCGCGGACCCGCGCCTGCCCGTCCGGCGTGGCGATGTCGACCGCGACCGACCGCTTGCCGCGGTTGCAGGCATGGTAATAGGCCGCGGACAGGTCCTCCCCGTCCGCGCCGGTCAGGAACGGCGGGCCCCAGTGGCGGGTGTCGTCGCCCTCCCCGGGGCGTTCCACCTTGATGACGTCGGCGCCCAGATCGGCGAGCAGCTGCCCGGCCCATGGCCCGGCGAGGATGCGGGCGAGTTCCAGGACGCGCACGCCAGAGAGCGGTCGGGGCGGTATATCGGTCATCGCGCCGATGTAGCCGGTTCGCGCCTTGATGGCACCCGCCGCGCGCCGTAAGGGCCGGGCGACCCACCGTGGAGACCGATTGCATGAAGACCCGCGCCGCCGTCGCGTTCGAGGCGAAGAAGCCGCTGGAGATCGTCGAACTCGACCTGGAAGGCCCGAAGGCGGGCGAGGTGCTGGTCGAGATCATGGCGACCGGTATCTGCCATACCGATGCCTATACGCTGGACGGGCTGGACAGCGAGGGGCTGTTCCCCAGCGTGCTGGGGCATGAGGGCTGTGGTATCGTGCGCGAAGTGGGCGCGGGCGTCACCAGCGTGGCGCCGGGCGACCATGTCATCCCGCTCTACACGCCGGAATGCCGTCAGTGTAAGTCGTGCCTGAGCCAGAAGACCAATTTGTGCACCGCGATCCGCGCGACGCAAGGCAAGGGGCTGATGCCGGACGGCACCACGCGCTTCAGCTACAAGGGGCAGCCGATCTACCATTACATGGGCTGCTCCACCTTCTCAAACTTCACCGTGCTGCCGGAGATCGCGGTGGCGAAGATCCGCCCCGATGCGCCGTTCGACACCAGCTGCTACATCGGCTGCGGCGTGACCACCGGGGTCGGCGCCGTCGTCAACACCGCCAAGGTGGAGCCGGGCGCGACGGTGATCGTGTTCGGGCTGGGCGGGATCGGCCTGAACGTCATCCAGGGCGCCAAGCTGGCCGGCGCGCACCGCATCATCGGCGTCGACATCAACCCGGACCGCGAGGAATGGGGCCGCAGGTTCGGGATGACCGAGTTCGTCAACCCGAAGGACGTCGGCGAGATCGTGCCGCACCTGATCGCGATGACCGATGGCGGCGGTGACTATACGTTCGACTGCACCGGCAATACGGTCGTGATGCGCCAGGCGCTGGAGGCGGCGCACCGCGGCTGGGGCGAATCGATCGTGATCGGCGTGGCCGAATCGGGCAAGGAGATCAGCACCCGCCCGTTCCAGCTGGTCACCGGTCGCGTGTGGAAGGGCACCGCCTTCGGCGGCGCGCGCGGTCGCACCGACGTGCCGAAGATCGTCGACTGGTATATGGACGGGCTGATCCAGATCGACCCGATGATCACCCACCGGCTGACGCTGGAGGAGATCAACAAGGGGTTCGACCTGATGCATGCGGGCGAGAGCATCCGCAGCGTCGTGGTGTTCTGAGACAACAAGCGAGGAGGAGCAGGATATGTATTCGCACATGATGGTCGGATCGAACGACATCGACCGGTCCAAGACGTTCTATGACGCGCTGTTCGCGGCGCTGGGCGGCAGGCCGGGGATGGTCGATCCCAAGGGGCGGCTGATCTACATGCACAACGGTGGCCTGTTCCTGGTCACCCCGCCGATCGACGGCGAAGCCGCGACGCCGGGCAACGGCATGACGGTGGGCTTTGCGGTCGACGGGCCGGAGCAGGCCAACGCCTGGCATGAGGCGGGCGTCGCCGCGGGCGGCCGCGCGATCGAGGATCCGCCCGGGGTGCGCAGCGGCAACGGCATGAACCTGTACCTGGCGTATCTGCGCGACCCCGACGGCAACAAATTGTGCGCGATGCACCGGATGCCGGCCGCGGCGTGACCATGTCGCCGCCCCGGCCGGGCGCCGGGGCGGCCCCCCTTTGTATCCGGGAAACAGCGATGGACAGCGTCTCGACCTCCAGGGCGCATGGCGGGACGCAGGGCGTGTACCGCCATGCGTCCACGGCGACCGGCACCGACATGACCTTCTCGGTCTATGTCCCCGATCATGCGCCGGGCGCGCGTCTGCCGGTGGTGTGGTATCTGTCGGGGCTGACCTGCACCCATGCCAATGTCACTGACAAGGGCGAGTTCCGCGCGCATTGCGCGCGCCACGGGCTGATCTTCGTCGCGCCCGACACGTCGCCGCGCGGCGACGACGTGCCGGATGAGGAGGCGTGGGACTTCGCCAAGGGCGCCGGCTTCTACGTCGATGCGAGCGAGGCGCCGTGGTCGGCGAACTATCGCATGTGGACCTATGCCACCGACGAACTGCCGGCGCTGGTCGCCGCGGAATTTCCGGTGGACATGGATCGCCAGTCGATCATGGGCCATTCGATGGGCGGGCACGGCGCGCTGACGATCGGGTTGACCCATCCCGAGCGGTTCCGGGCGGTGTCCGCCTTCGCGCCGATCGTCGCGCCGACGCAGGTGCCGTGGGGCAACGCGCTCGACCGCTATCTGGGCGACGATGCGGCGGCGAAGCGCCGTCACGACGCGGTCGCGCTGATCGAGGATGGCGCGCGGGTGAAGGAATTGCTGGTCGATCAGGGGGATGCCGATGGCTTCCTGGCCGAACAGCTGCGCCCCGAACTGCTGGCGGCGGCGTGCGAGGCGTCGGGCATCGACCTGACGCTGAGGATGCAGCCGGGGTACGACCACAGCTACCACTTCATCTCCACCTTCATGGGCGATCACCTCGACTGGCACGCGGCGCGCCTGTCGGCTTGACGGGAAGGGGGGCGGCGGGCCATCAGCCGCCATGGATTCCGACCGTACCGCCGACCCGCACAACATGAAGCGCCGCGGCGTGCTGTTCGTCCTGTCCTCGCCATCGGGCGCGGGCAAGTCGACGATCGCGCGCAAGCTGCTGGCCAGCGAGCCGGAGCTGTCGCTGTCGGTGTCCGCCACCACGCGCGCGATCCGCGAGGGCGAGGAGGACGGGCGCGACTATCATTTCGTGACGCTCGACAAGTTCCGCGAGATGGTGGAGGCGCGCGAGTTCCTGGAATGGGCGCATGTGTTCGACCAGCGCTACGGCACGCCGCGCGCGCCGGTGGAGGCGATGCTGGCGGCGGGCAACGACGTGCTGTTCGATATCGACTGGCAGGGCGCGCAGCAGCTGCACCAGATCGCCGGCGGCGACGTGGTGCGCGTGTTCATCCTGCCCCCGTCGATGGAGGAACTGCGCCGCCGTCTGGAGGGCCGCGCCACCGACGCGCAGGAGATCATCGACCGCCGCATGTCGCGCGCCGATGCCGAGGTCAGCCATTGGGACGGGTACGACTATGTGCTGGTCAACGACGATGTCGAAAGCTGCTATGCCAAGGTCAAGACGATCCTGGCGGCGGAACGGCTGAAGCGGTCGCGGCAGACCGGGCTGATCGGCTTCATCCGCAAGCTGCGCACGCGCGAGGCGTAGGCGGCGGGGGGCGTTCGGCCCGTCGTTGCCGGGCGGATCGGGTCCGGCATGACGGAGGAGATTCGACCGCCCCGTCCACCCGTCACAACAGCGACAGGAACCGCACCCCGGCGTCGTAATCGCGGCGTTTCGCCGCGCGCGTCTGGGCCGCCAGCGTATCCTCGCCCCAGCGTTCGGCCTGCCAATCCTCATCCACCATCGCAGCGGCCCACAGCGTGTCGGCGTCGGTCGCGCCCTCGGCCAGCGCCAGCGCGCCAATCAGCGTGCCGGTGATCGTCACCAGCGGCGACAGCGCGGCAAGGTGGGAGGCATCGCGCGCCGCCACCGCCTCTGCCAGTCGGGCCAGCGTGGCGGGGGGCTGCGCGCGGTGCATCACCCCGGCGGTGGTTTCGAGATGCACGTCGTAGCGGGTGCGCGCCCAGTCGAGCAGCGGGTCCCAGGCGGCCTCCTGCCGCTCGACCAGTTCGCGCGGGGCATCGGCGCGGTAATAGAACAGGTCGCTGTCGCCATAGCGGGCCAGCCCCTGGGCGAAGGCGGCGGGCTGCGCGGCGATCCGGTCGATCGCGGCATTGGCCAGCCCGGTCAGCGGCATCGCCCGCGGGTCGAGCGTCTCGCCGACCGCGCGCCATTCGTCGGCGACCGCGGCGGCGAGCGCGTCGGTCGGCAGTGCCAGTGCGGCGCGGCCGGGGGTGCGCACCGGGCGATCGTCGAGCCGGACGACGCGCTCGCCGTCGATGGCGACGCTCTTCCAGAAGCGCTTCATTCCGGCGTCCGCCAGCGGTGCGCCAGCGCGCGCGGCACGGTGGCGATGACCCATAGCGCGCTGGCGACGATCGCGACGCCCAGCAGCTTCGGACCCCACGCCTCGGCCCGGCCGAGCAGCACGACGCCCAGCACCGCGCCGAGCGTGGCCGCGACCCGCACCGCCATCATCAGCGCCCAGCGCCCCATCGCGGGATCCCCGCTCATGCCAGCGTCCCCGGCACGTCGGCGTAATCGTGGACGACCGCATCGGCGCCCGCCGCCCATAATTGCGCCGCGTCGTGATAGCCCCAGGTGACGCCGACCGCGCGGACGCCCGCGGCGCGCGCCATTTCCATGTCGTAGCTGGTATCGCCGATCATCGCGGTCATGTGGGGATCGGCGCCTGCCTGCGCCATCGCCTCGTGCAGCATCGACGGGTGCGGTTTCGACGGGTGGCGGTCGGCGGTCTGGAGCGTCACGAAGCGCGCCGACAGGCCGTGGTGCGCCAGAACGTGGGCGAGGCCGCGGTCGGACTTGCCGGTCGCCACGCCGAGCAGCCACCCGGCCGAGGCGAGCGCGTCGAGCGCGGCGATCAGGCCGTCGTACAGTGGCTCCACCTCCAGTTCGCCTGCGGCGCGCATCGCGCGGAACGCCGCCTTGTAATCCTCCGCCAGCTGTTCGTGGAGCGCGGGCGGGGCGTCGGGGGCGAGCACCGCCACCGCCTCCACCAGGCTCAGCCCGACGATGCCGCGGATCGCGGCGCGCGGCGGTGGCGGCAGGGACGCGGCGGCATAGGCGGCCTCCATCGCGCGGCAGATGTTGGCCTGGCTGTCGACGAGGGTGCCGTCGCAGTCAAATACGGCGAGACGAAGGGACATGGCGGGCGCCTTAGACCAGCGCGTCGCCGCGCGCCATAACGTCGCGCGTGCGGGCGGGAGCCGTGCCGGGCGACAAGGCGAGCGATGCGCGGGGCAGGGCGATCGTTAACCTCTGGGTAGCAAGGCCATGATATGGTTAACGCATACCAAGGCTGCTGGGGGGTGGCCGCTGGACCTTTACGGGACGAGCGAGGCGGGAATGATCGAGGCGGTGG
>NZ_LSJO01000548.1:0-444 GCF_001556735.1 Sphingomonas sp. CCH9-F2
AGGTCGAGAACCAGGTGCAGACCGCGCGCGGCCGCTTCTTCCAGCCACGCCTGCGCTTTACCAGCCTCGCGGAGCTGAACGGCTGGTTGGAGGCCGAGTGTCGGCGCTGGGCCGACATGCACCAGCATCCCGAGCAGAAGGAACTGACGGTCGCTGAGGCATGGGCAGCCGAACAGGCTGTACTCCAGCCTGTTGTCGCGCCCTTCGACGGCTTCCACGAGAGCGAGCATGCGGTAAGCGGCACATGCCTCATCAGCTTCGACCGCAACCGCTACTCCGTTTCTGCCAGGGTGGCGCGACGCGCGGTGCAGGTTCGCGCCTATGCCGACCGCATCGTCGTGCGCTGCGATGGTGAAGTAGTCGCCGACCATCCCCGGTTCTTTGGCCGCGACCGGACCATCTACGACCCGTGGCATTATCTGCCGGTGTTGGCGACCAAGCCGG
>NZ_LSJO01000549.1:0-706 GCF_001556735.1 Sphingomonas sp. CCH9-F2
TCGCGCAGCACCGCATGGCTGCTGGCCCTGATGAAGTCCGCAGGCTGGCTCCCTAGGGTCAGGACTCGTTGATCACAGCCAGAAGATGACGGTGGCAGCGAGAGCGATTGCGGAGAAGAAGGCGGTGGGGCAGCGGTCGTAGCGGGTGGCGACCCGGCGCCAGTCCTTGAGGCGGCCGAACATGATCTCGATGCGGCTGCGACGCCGGTAGCGGCGCTTGTCGTACCGGACCGGTTCGTTGCGCGACCTGCGGCCTGGGATGCAGGGCTGGATGCCTTTGGCCTGGAGGGCATCCCTGAACCAGTCGGCGTCGTAGCCGCGATCCCCAAGCAGCCACTGCGCCTTCGGCATGTCATCGAGCAGCGCTGCCGCACCGGTGTAGTCGCTGACCTGGCCCGCGGTCATGAAGAAGCTCAAGGGGCGCCCGTTCGCATCGGCGATGGCGTGAAGCTTGGTGTTCATGCCGCCTTTGGTGCGGCCGATCAGGCGGCCGAGATCCCCTTTTTAACCCGCAGGCTCGATGCCGTGCGGTGAGCCTTAAGGTAGGTTGCGTCGATCATGACCGTCTGCGGCTCGGCGCCAGCTGCAGCCAGACCTTCCATCATTCGCGTGAACACACCGGCCTCGCCCCAACGCTTCCACCGATTGTACAGCGTCTTGTGTGGCCCATAGGCGCTGGGCGCATCTCGCCAGCGCAGCCCATTGC
>NZ_LSJO01000055.1:0-418 GCF_001556735.1 Sphingomonas sp. CCH9-F2
GCGTCGGAGCGGACGAGGGATTTGCCGCAGCCGTTCGATCCCGACAATGCGCTGCGCACGTTGGAGGCGGCGTTCCAGCATCCGATTAAGCTGATCGCCAATGCGCTGGGGGTGCCGCCGCAGGAGATGATCGACATGGGGCGGGCGCATGAGGTCCCGGTCGCGGCGCTGGCAGGGGCGAAGGAACATGCCCTGCGGCTGGCCGCGTCGGGGGTCGACATCATCGTGGCCCAAGGCACCGAGGCGGGCGGACATTGCGGCGAGGTGAGCACGCTGGTGCTGGTGCCGGAGACCATCAAGGCATTGGGAAGCGACCGGAATATCCCCGTCCTGGCGGCCGGCGGAATCATGACCGGCGAGCAGATGGCCGCGGCGATGGCGATGGGCGCGGCGGGCGCGTGGACCGGATCGGTGTGGC
>NZ_LSJO01000550.1:0-220 GCF_001556735.1 Sphingomonas sp. CCH9-F2
ACGATGCGGCGGATGCACGGCTGAAGACCGACTGGCCGTGGCTGGCGCGCTATGCCGAGGACAACCGGCGGCTGATCGCGTCGGGCGCGCGCACCGGCATCGTCTTCATGGGCGATTCGATCACCCAGGGGTGGATCGACAAGCGGCCGGGGTTCTTCACCGCGGGCCGCGTCGATCGCGGGATCGGCGGGCAGACCACGCCGCAGATGCTGTGCCGGAT
>NZ_LSJO01000551.1:0-4392 GCF_001556735.1 Sphingomonas sp. CCH9-F2
GCCGCCCGTCAGGCGGCGACGACGTAGCGGTCCGCCAGCGCCAGCGCGGCTTCCGCCTGGTCGAGCGCGCGCGGATCGTCGACGTCGAGCCACCAGTGATCGCCGGTGTCGATCACCCGCGCCTGGCCGGTGGCGGCCAGCGCCTCCACCCCGGCGGAGATCGACCCCGCCCCGCCGGCGGTGATCGAGGCGCGCAACGCATCGTGGAAGCGCGCATCGACCGCGAACACGCCGGTGTCGAAGGCATCGTAATCGGGCAAATGCTTGCCGATCGCGACGATCCGCGTCGGATCGGCGGGATCGGTGCGCACGCGCGTGACGTCGTCCAGATCGACCAGCGGATTGTCGAGCCGCCGGTCCACGCCCAGCACCAGCCCGGCGGCGGGCGCGCCAGCGACGGTGGCGATCAGCGCGGGGTCGACGAGATGGTCGGCCATCATCAGCAAATGACGGCGCGCGCCGATCGCACCGGCGCCGGTCAGTACCGAATGGCCGTTGGGCAGGTTCCAGTCGGCGGTACGCACGCAGGCGATCGGCAGCGCCAGCCGCGCGGCGGCGGTGGCCAGGAACGCCTCCACCGCATCGCCTTCGTGCCCGGTCACGACGGTGAAGGCGGTCGCCCCACCGTCATGCGCGGCACGGATCACCCGTTCGATCAACGGCACGCCGTTGACCGGGGTGAGCGGCTTCGACGGCGACACCGCGCGCAGCCGGCTGCCGAAGCCGGCCGCGACGATCAGTGCGTGCATGAACGCTTACTCGGCGGCGAGGCGCGCGTCGGCGTTGATGAATTCGTCGGTCAGCTGCGCCGCGACGTCATCGGTGACCTGCTGCGGCGGGTGCTTGCAGAAATAGGCCGACGGGCCGTTGAGCGCGCCGGACACGCCGCGCTCCAGCCCCAGCTTCACGCAGCGGATCGCATCGACTACGCAGGCCGCCGAATTCGGGCTGTCCTCGACCGACAGGCGCAGTTCCAGGTTCATCGGCACGTCGCCGAACTGGTTGCCTTCCAGCCGCAGGAAGCACAGCTTGTTGTCGTGCAGCCACGGGATGTAGTCGGACGGGCCGACGTGGATATTCTCGTCCGCCAGCCGCTCGGCGATCACCGCCTGCACCGCCTCGGTCTTCGATTCCTTCTTGCTCGACAGGCGATTGCGGTCAAGCATGTTCATGAAATCGGTGTTGCCGCCGGTGTTCAGCTGGTAGGTGTGGTCGATCGTCACGCCGCGCTGGCCGAACAGGTTCGACAGCACGCGGTGGACGATGGTGGCGCCGACCTGCGCCTTGATATCGTCACCGACGATCGGCAGGCCGGCATCGGCGAACCGCTTTTCCCATTCGGGCTTCGACGCGATGAACACCGGCATGCAGTTGACGACGCCGACGCCCGCCTCAAGCGCGCATTCCATGTAGAATTCGGTCGCTTCCTGGCTGCCGACCGGCAGGAAGTTGACCAGCACTTCCGCGCCCGTCGCCTTCAGCTCGGCGATGATTTCCGCCTTCGACGCGTCGCGCGTGTCGTCGACCTCGAACCCGCGATCGTTCGCGGCGGTCAGCATGTGCGGGGCGACGCCGTCCAGCTTCGCGCCCATCTTCACGATGGTGCCGGTGGCGGGCACGTCGGCGTGGAACACCTTGGTGCAGTTCGGCTTGGCGAAGATCGCCTCGCCCAGGTCCAGCCCGACCTTGCGCGAATCGACGTCGAACGCCGCGACGAAGTCGATGTCGCCGACCTTGTACCCGCCGATATCCTCATGGATCAGGCCAGCGCCGGTATTGCTGCCAGCATAATGATACTTCCCCTGCACCAGGCTGCTGGCGCAATTGCCAACGCCGATGACCGCAACCTTGATCGTCGCCATGAAACCCCGCTCGCCGGCCATGCCGGCATTGATACAAATCCGTTGCTGCTAGGTGACAGATACGTGGCAGGTGTCAAGCGAAGCCGCCGCCTGATAGGGCGTTCGGCGACAAGATCATTGGGGGATACGTTGGACCGACCCGAACCGAGCAACGCGGGAAAACCCAAGGAGTTGCAGGGCTTTCTCAATCGCACGATCTACCACCCGCTGGCGCACCGGCTGGCGCGCGTGCTGGTGCCGACGCCGGTGACGCCCAATATGGTGTCCATCGCGGGCGCGGTGATCGTGATGGCGGCGGGCGTGCTGTACGCCGTCGTGGGCACGCCGTGGGCGATCGCGCTGGGGTTCGTGCTGCACCTGTCGTGGCACGTCGTCGACGGTGCGGACGGGGCGCTGGCGCGGATGTCCGGGCGCGCGTCGGCATCGGGGGAGATCGTCGACGGGCTGTGCGACTATGCCGGCCATGCGGTACTGTACGTGTTGCTGGCGATGCGGCTCGATGACCAGATCGGCGGCTGGGCCTGGATACTGGCGGTCGGTGCGGGGCTGAGCCGCGCGGTCCAGTCGGTGTTCGCGGAAAGCGCGCGGCGCACCTATCAATGGTGGGCCTATGGGGTGCCGTGGTTGCAGACCGCGAAGGCGACCGGCGACGGCATCGGCGTGCGGCTGTCGGCGATCTATCTGTGGGTGTGGAACCGGCTGTCCGGCCCGACGCAGGTGGTCAACACGCTGGTCGCCAGCGCGGAGGCCGATCCGGCCGAGCGCCGGCGGATCGCGGAAATCGCGCGCACCGCCGGGCGATCGACCTTGCCGGTGGTGGCGATCATCGGCGCGAACCCGCGCACGATCCTGCTGGGGCTGAGCATGATCGCGGGATCGCCGCTGTGGTTCTTTCTGATCGAGCTGGTGGCGCTGAACCTTGTGCTGGCGTTTGCGATCATGCAGGCGGCGGCCAGCGGGCGGCGGATCGCGCGGCTGATCGCGGCAGGAGGGGACTGACGATGGCCGGGTTGTGGTTCGAGGAATTCACGGTCGGGCGCCGCTTCGTCCATGAGATCCGCCGGACGGTGACCGATGCGGACAACGTGCTGTTCAGCGCGCTGACCTACAATCCCGCGGCGATCCACATCGACCATCATTATGCCGCGACGACCGAATTCGGGCGGCCGCTGATGAATTCGCTGTTCACCCTGGGGCTGGTGATCGGGCTGACGGTACAGGACACGACCTTCGGCACGACCGTCGCCAATCTGGGGATGAGCGAGACGACCTTTCCCAAGCCGGTGTTCGCGGGCGACACGATCCGAGCGGAGACGGAGGTAACCGCGCTGCGCCCGTCCGCGTCGCGCCCCGGACAGGGGGTGGTGACGTTCGCGCACGTCGGGCTGAACCAGCGCGACGAGATCGTGTGCCGCACGTTACGCGCCGCGCTGATGATGGCGCGGCCGGCTTGACCGGAACCCGGCCGCCGCGCCACGGGTTCGCCCCGGACGGATCAACAGGAGGGTCGGTGATGCTGCGGATGGTGATGACGGCGGGCGCGGGGCTGGCGGCGCTGGTGCTGGCGGGCTGCAACGACGAAGGCAAGATGGCGACGGGGACGCCGGTGGCGGGCGGGGCGAGCGCGACCGCGATGCTGGCGACCGCGACCGGCGCGCCGGTGGGCCGCGCGACCGCGACCGACGTGGCGGGCGGCGTGCGCTTCACGATCGACGCGACCGGGATGCCGCCGGGCACGCATGGCGCGCACGTCCATATGGTCGGCCGCTGCGACGCGCCCGACTTCGCCAGCGCGGGGGGGCACTGGAACCCGACCGGGATGAAGCATGGCGCGATGAACCCGCAGGGGCCGCATCAGGGCGATCTGCCCAACCTGGTGATCGCCAACGACGGGCGCGGGACGATCGCGGCGACGATCCCCGGCGCGACGCTGACGGCGCTGATGGACGCGGACGGCGCGGCGATGGTCATCCATGCCCAGCCCGACGACCTGAAGACCGACCCGAGCGGCAATTCGGGCGGGCGCATCGCCTGCGGCGTGTTCCAGCCGAGCTGAGCCGCTACACCGCCTCGCCGGCGGCGCGCGCGCGATCCTCGCGCGTGCGTTCGGCGGCGGGGACGGTGCGATAGGCGATCGCGCCCGCCGCCAGCGTGATCGGCACCGTCACCAGCAGCGACAGCATGCCGGTCGACAGGCTGCCGGTCAGCGTCGACACGCGCCCGGCCAGATATGGCCCCAGCGCCAGCCCGAGCAGCGTCGTGCCGATGAAGAAGGTGGCGGTCGCCGTCCCGCGCATCCGCGGGAGCACCAGATCCTGCGTCGTCGCGGCCGCGGCGCCCAGCCCCCAGCTGGCGAAGAACTGCGCGCCGAACAGCCCGATATAGAGGACGACCGGGGTGGAGGCGGTAAACGCCGCGATCAGGAACGGCACCGGCAGCGTCGCGCCCAGCATCACCAGCACCAGCCGCCCGGCGGGGTTCGTGCGGCGCAGCCGGTCCGCGATGACCCCGCCCACCGTCACCCCCAGGA
>NZ_LSJO01000552.1:0-4199 GCF_001556735.1 Sphingomonas sp. CCH9-F2
CGAAGAAGCCCGCCGCGGACGACGAACAGTGACGCCCCCGTCCTCCTCCCGCCGCCCGTTCGACGAGCCGCTGACGCCGGGCAGCGCGCGGCTGCTGCCGTGGACGACGGTGATGGCCGGATCGCTGGTCACGATCCTGCCGTGGGGCGCGACGCTGGCGCTGCTGCCGCCGTTCGGGCTGCTGATGATGCTGGCGTGGCGGCTGCTCGCCCCGCTGTCGCTGCGCGTCTGGGCGCCCGCGCTGCTGGGGCTGTTCGATGACCTGGTATCGGGGCAGCCGCTGGGCAGCGCGATGCTGCTGTGGACGCTGTCGTTCTTCCTGGTGGAGGCGATGGACGCACGCTCCGGCGTGCGCGACTTCGCGCAGAACTGGGCGATCGCGGCAGTGTCGATCGCTTTTTGCCTGGCCGGCGGTCGATTGGTGGCGACACGGCTGGGCGCACACGTCGACAGCGTGCTATTGCTCCAGATCGTGATCTCGATCCTGCTGTTCCCCCTCGCCGCGCGCCTCGTCGCGTGGATCGACCTCAAGCGGGCGCCGTAATGGCGCGCGCGCCCCGGATCATGACGCAGGCGGCCCAGGCGTACAGCTTCTCGCGCCGGGCATGGCTGCTGGGCGCGGCACAGGCCGGCGTCGGCGGGCTGCTGATCGGGCGGATGGGCTGGCTGGCGATCGCCGAGAACGAACATTACAACCTGCTGTCCGAAAGCAACCGCGTCAGCCTGACGATGATCCCGCCGCGCCGCGGCTGGATCGTCGATCGCCACGGCCAGCCGATCGCCAACAACCGCGCCGATTTTCGCGTCGACGTCATCCCCGACCGGCTGGAGGACAAGGACCGCACGCTCGCGCTGCTGCGCCAGATCCTGGCGCTGACCGACGAGGACATGGCGCGGATCGAGGCGGACCTGAAGAAGGCGGTCGGTTTCCGCCCGGTCGAGATCAAGGAGAATATCGACTGGGACCGGTTCGCCGCGGTGCAGGTGCGCCAGCCGGAGATGCCGGGCGTCGCGCCGACCCGCGGCTTTGCGCGGCAATATCCCGCCGGCGCGGCGGTGGCGCACCTGACCGGCTATGTCGGCGCCGCTTCCGCCGAACAATATAAGGCGACGCGCGACCCGCTGTACAACACGCCGGGGTTCAAGCTGGGCAAGGACGGCCTGGAAAAGACCATGGAGCCGCTGCTGCGCGGCAAGGCCGGCGCCAAACGGGTCGAGGTCACCGCGCGCGGCAAGCTGGTGCAGGAACTGGCGACCCGTCCCGACGTGCCGGGCCGCACGCTGCGGCTGACGATCGACGCCGGGCTTCAAGAATATGCCGCGCGCCGGCTGGGCACCAATTCCGGCTCCGCCGTGGTGTTCGACTGCCAGACCGGCGAGATGCTGGCGATGGTGTCGATGCCCGCCTACGATCCCAACAGCTTTTCCAGCGGGATCAGCCAGAGCGAGTGGAAGATGCTGAGCGAGGACGATCACGTCCCGCTGATGAACAAGGTCACGCAGGGGCTGTATCCGCCCGGCTCCACGGTGAAGCCGATGAACGGCCTCGCGCTGCTGGCCGCCGGGGTCAGCCCGGACGAGCGCGTCTTCTGTTCGGGCGCGATGCGCGTGGGCACCGGGGTGTTCCACTGCCACAAGCGCGGCGGGCACGGGCCGCTCGACCTCAAGAACGCGATCATGCAGAGCTGCGACATCTATTTCTACGAAATGGTGCGCCGCGTCGGCTACGACCGGATCGCGCCGGTCGCTCGCGCGCTGGGGCTGGGGCAGAAATTCGACCTGCCGTTGGTCACGCAACGCTACGGCACCGTCCCCGACAGCGCGTGGAAGCAGCGCAAGTACAAGACCGACTGGAAGGTCGCCGATTCGCTCAACGCCTCGATCGGTCAGGGCTATGTGCTCGCCAATCCGTTGCAGCTGGCGGTGATGTCCAGCCGGATCGCGTCGGGGCGCAACCTGGTGCCGACGATGATCCGCGATCCGTTCAAGCCCCGGGCCGACGCGATGGCGATCGATCCCGAGCATTTCCGCATCATCCGCGAGGCGATGAACGGCGTGGTCAACGGCGGCGGCACCGGCGGCGCGGCGCGGATGCTGGTGCCCGGCATCGGGCTGGCGGCGAAGACCGGCACCGCGCAGGTGCGCCGCATCACCATGGCCGAGCGCCGTTCCGGCGTGCTCAAGAACGGCCAGCTGCCGTTCAAGCTGCGCGACCACGCGCTGTTCGTCTGCTTCGCTCCCTATGACAATCCGCGCTATGCCGCGGCGGTGGTGCTGGAGCATAACGGTCATACCGTCCGCAACCTCGATACGCCGATGATCGGGCGCGACATCATGACCTATCTGTTCGACCGCGAGCGCGCGATGAAGAGCCTAGCGGAGGTCGAGCCGACCTGGGGCGGCGACATCCGCACGCGCATGGCCGCGCAGGACGCCGCCTATCGCGCGGCGCATGCCGCCCCGGCGACGGTGGCCGAGGAGGTGGACGAAACCCCCGCCACCAACGCGCGCGCCGTTGCGGCGGCGACCGACGCGACCAACGCCAGCGCGGAGGCGATCGCCAACGACGTCGCCGCCGGCGCCGGCCCCGCGCGCACCGGCTCCCCCGAACCGGAAACCGACGCCGAACGCCGCGCCGCGCCTGCCGACCGCGATGCGGGGCCGCAATGAGCGGCTTCGTCCCGGCCCCCGTCGCGCGCCTGCCGTGGTCGGTGCTGCTGCTGGTCACCGCGATCGGCGGATTCGGGCTGGTCGTCCTCTATTCCGCGGCGGGCGGCAGCGTGCGCCCGTGGGTGCTTCCGCAGGGGACGCGCTTTGCGGTGTTCCTGATCGGCTCGATCGTGATCTCGCGCGTGCCGATGGAATTCTGGCGACGCTACGCCTTCTGGATCTACGGCCTGTTCCTGGTCCTGCTGATCCTGGTCGAGCTGCTGGGCGCGGTGCGCGGCGGCAGCCAGCGATGGCTGGGCTTCGGCCCGATCCGCATCCAGCCGTCGGAGATGATGAAGGTGGCGATCGTGCTGGCGATGGCGCGCTTCTACGACATGCTGCCCGCCGCCGAGACGCGCCGGTTCCAGGCGGTGTGGCCCGCCTGCGTGCTGATCGGCCTGCCCGCCGCGTTCGTGATGATGCAGCCGGACCTGGGCACCGGCCTGATGATCTGTTTCGGCGGGGCGACGGTGATGTTCCTGGCGGGCATCCCGCTGCGGCTGTTCATCGGCGGCGCGGTGGGCGCCGCGCTCGCCATCCCGCTGGCGGTCAATTACGTCCTCCACGATTACCAGCGTCATCGCGTGCTGATCTTCATGGACCCGGAAAGCGATCCGCTGGGCACCGGCTATCACATCAGCCAGTCGAAGATCGCGATCGGATCGGGCGGGCTGTTCGGCAAAGGGTTCATGAACGGCACGCAAAGCCACCTCGATTACCTGCCGGAGGGGCACACCGACTTCGTCTTCGCCACCATGGCCGAGGAATGGGGGCTGCTGGGCGGCGCGTTCCTGATCGTCGCGTTCCTGCTGGTGATCCGCTGGGGGATCAACGTCGGCGTGCGCGCGGAGGATCGCTTCGCCAAGCTGGCGGCGGCCGGGCTGGCGACGACGATCTTCTTCTACATGGCGATCAACCTGATGATGGTGATGGGGCTGGCCCCCGTGGTCGGCATCCCGCTGCCGCTGGTCAGCTTCGGCGGATCGGCGCAGATGACGGTGCTGATCTCGCTTGGCATCATGATGGGGATCGACCGTTCCACGCGCCGCCCGCAGCGGTGGTGACGAAAAAAGTCGAAAAAGGGCTTTGCATCCCCGGCAGACGTTGCTAGAGGCGCGCTTCCCGAACGCGGGCGGCCTCTTGCGGGCAGCTTCTACCGCGCTTCACCGGACGCATAGCTCAGTTGGTAGAGCAGCTGACTCTTAATCAGCGGGTCCTTGGTTCGAGCCCAAGTGCGTCCACCAGTTTTTTCAACGGCCCCGCAGCGATGCGGGGCCGTTGTGCATTGGGACATGGTACACGGGGTCGCTCCCCCAACCATGGCCCCCAGACGGAAGACGATATGGCCGGATACAAGACCCCCGATTTCAGTCAGCGCGCCGCCGCGTCGCGCGATGCCAAGGCGAGCGCGCTCGAAAAGCTGCGCAACAAGGCAGCCCCGGATCCCGAGGCGGTCGCCGCCCGCGCCGCCGCGCGCGCCGCGCGCGAGG
>NZ_LSJO01000553.1:0-8601 GCF_001556735.1 Sphingomonas sp. CCH9-F2
ACCCCGACCGGGCGGGGGGTGGTGGAAGGGGCTGGATTCGAACCAGCGTACACTTGCGTGGGCAGATTTACAGTCTGCTGCCTTTAACCACTCGGCCACCCTTCCACGAGCGGCGCTTGCCAAAAAGCGAGGGCGCCCAATGCCCGCCCGGTGCGGTGCTGTCAACGCCCGTTTGCGCGCCGACACGTGCGGGAGGCGTTGAGCATGATCTCGGCTGAGCCTACATTCGCGTCATGGCCGCCACGCCCCCGATCGCGGAACTGACCGATCGCGCGCGCGACATCTTCCGTCGCGTCGTCGACGGCTATCTGGAACATGGCGTGCCGGTGGGATCGAAGACGCTGGCGCAGGCCGGGCTGAACCTGTCGCCCGCGTCGATCCGCAACGTGCTGGCGCAGCTGGAATCGCTGGGGCTGCTGGCGGCGCCGCACACGTCCGCGGGACGGATGCCGACCGAGGCGGGGCTGCGCCTGTTCGTCGACGGGATGATGCAGGCGCACGAACCGAGCGCCGACGAGCGCGCGCAGATCGAGGCGCGCGCGGGCGTCCACGGGCCGGTCGAGGAGGCGCTGGCGGCGACCACCGCCGCGCTGTCCGGCCTGTCGGCGTGCGCGGGGCTGGTGATGGTGCCCAAGCGCGAGGCGGTGCTGCGCTCGATCGGGTTCATGCCGCTGGGGCAGGGACAGGCGCTGGCGGTGCTGGTCGCGGAGGACGGCGCGGTCGAGAATCGCGTCGTGGCGCTGCCGATCGGCCTTCCCCCCGGCGCGCTGGTGGAAGCGGGCAATTACCTGACCGCGACGATGGGCGGGCTGACGCTGGCGGAGGCGCGCGCGCGGGTGGAGCGCGAACTGGCGGCGGGGCGCGGCGAACTGGACACGGCGGCGCGCGCGCTGGTCGAGCGCGGGCTGGCGGTGTGGAGCGAGGACGGCGCGCGCCGCCCGGTGCTGATCGTGCGCGGGCAGGGGCGGCTGCTGGACGATGCCGATGCCGCCGACCTGGAGCGCGTGCGCGGGCTGCTCGACGATCTGGAGGGCAAGCAGGAGGTGGCCGCGCTGCTAGATTCGGCGCGCGCAGGCGATGCGACGCGGATCTTCATCGGCGCGGAGAACAAATTGTTCGCGCTGAGCGGATCGTCGGTGATCGCCAAACCGTTCCGCGGTCAGGACGGCCGCGTCGTCGGCGTGGTGGGGGTGATCGGCCCGACGCGGTTGAACTATGCGCGCGTCGTACCCATGGTGGATTTCACCGCAGCGACGCTTGCCCGGCTGATGGGATGAGCGGCCGTCACGATACGTTGAGTAAAGACAGGGAAAGAATGACCGATACCGACAAGCCCGCCGACGACCTGCGTGACGAAACGGCGGAGGCGGCGCCCGAAGTGGCCGAACATGATGCCGCCGCGGCGCGCATCGCCGAGCTGGAGGACCAGCTGGCCGCCGCGAAGCAGGAGACGCTGTACGCGCAGGCCGATATCCAGAACGTGCGCCGCCGCGCCGAGAAGGACGCCGCCGATGCGCGCGCCTATGCCGCGACCGCGTTCGCACGCGACGTGCTGTCGGTGGCCGACAACCTCGACCGCGCGCTGGCCGCGATCCCCGCGGATCTGCGCGCGGACGAGAAGATGAAGGGGCTGGTCGTCGGTCTGGAGGCGACGGGTCGCGAACTGCACAGCGTGTTCGGGCGCCACGGGCTGAGCCGCATCGAGGCGATGGGCCAGCCGCTCGACCCCAATCGCCACCAGGCGATGATGGAAGTGGCAAGTGATGCCGAGCCGGGCACGATCGTGCAGGAGATGCAGACCGGCTGGATGATCAAGGACCGGCTGCTGCGCCCGGCGCTGGTGGCGGTCGCGAAAAAACCCGACTGAACGCGCGTTGCGGGGTGCCGGGGTACGGCACGCCCGCCACGTTGCGCGACACGATCATCGGTGCTTTCGCGATCGCGCAGTGACGCCTAGACCGCGGGGCATGAACGACAATCTGACCGCCGAGCGCGCGACCTTCGTCACGCATCTGGAATGTTCGCTGACGGGGGAGCGGTATGACGCCGACGCGCTCCACAACCTGTCGCGCGCCGGGCGGCCGTTGCTGGTCCGCTATGACCTGAACGGGGTGGCGGCGGCGCTGTCGCGCGATGCGCTGGACGCGCGCGGCACCGACCTGTGGCGGTGGCGCGAGCTGTTGCCGGTGCGGCGCACCGCCAATGTCGTCAGCCTGGGCGAGGTGGAGACGCCGCTGATCCCGATTCCGAAGAGCGGCGGCGCGAACGTGTGGGTCAAGGACGAGGGGCGGTTGCCGACCGGCAGCTTCAAGGCGCGCGGCCTCGTCATGGCGGTGGCGATGGCGAAGGAACTGGGCGTCACCCGTATCGCGATGCCGACCAACGGCAATGCCGGGGCGGCGCTGGTCGCCTATGCCACGCGCGTCGGGATCGAGACGATCGTCTTCTGCCCGGAGGATACGCCGGAAGTGAACGTGCGCGAGATCGCGGCACAGGGCGCGCGCGTGTGGCGGGTCAACGGGCTGATCGACGATTGCGGCGCGATCGTCGCCAAAGGCGCGGCCGAGGGGCGCTGGTTCGATTTCTCGACGCTGAAGGAGCCGTACCGGATCGAGGGCAAGAAGACGATGGGGCTGGAATTGGCCGCGCAACTGGGCTGGCGGCTGCCGCGCGCGATCTTCTATCCCACTGGCGGTGGCACCGGGTTGATCGGAATGTGGAAGGCGTTCGACGAGCTGGAGGCGCTCGGCTGGATCGGCAGCGAACGGCCGCGGATGTATGCGGTGCAGGCGGCGGGCTGTGCCCCGATCGTGCGCGCGTTCGAGGCGGGCGAGGAACATGCCGAGCGGTGGGAGGACGCACACACCGTCGCCGCCGGCATCCGCGTGCCGCGCGCGGTGGGCGACTTCCTGATCCTGCGCGCGGTGCGCGAGAGCGGGGGCAAGGCGCTGGCGGTGGGCGACCCGGCGATCCTGTCGGCGGCAGACGATGCCGCGCGGCGCGACGGGCTGCTGCTGTGCCCCGAGGGCGGCGCGACGCTGGCGGCGTATCGCCAGGCGTTGCGCGACGGCGAGGTGGACGAGGATGAGGAGGTGGTGCTGTTCAACTGCGCCACCGGGCTGAAATATCCGCTGCCCGCCGCCGACCAGCGGCTGGACCGCCATGCGGCGATCGACTTCGACCGGTTGTGAGCGGCTGACCGCGGTGCGCGGGCCAGTGCGATGGACGGCGAATCGTCAGGCCCGATCCGTCGGCCGGGGCTACTCCGCGGCCTGCGCCAGCCCGGTCCCCAGCGCCTCGTCGGTCAGCGCGTCCACCACCGCGCGCAGCAGCGTGGCGACCGCCGGCAGATCGACCGACGGCGCGTCGAGCCGCCGGTCGAGATACAGCGAGCGGTCGAGCTCGATCTGGATGGCATGGACGTCGCCCGCCGGATCGCCGTGGCGATCGAGGATATGCCCACCCGCATAGGGAGTGTTGACGGCGTAGGGGATACGTGTCGCGCCGATCGCCCCCGCGACCCGCGCGACGTAGCGGACCGCCGCCGACCGGCCGAAGCGGTCGCCGATGACGATCCGCGCGCGGCTGCCCGCGATCGGCGGCATCGAATGGACGTCGACCAGCACCGCCACGCCGAATCGCGCGCGAGTGGCCGCCAGCACCTGCGCCAGCGCGTCGTGATAGGGGCGGTGCGCGGCGGCGATGCGTTCGTCTACCTCCGCCGCGGACAGCCGGCCGTACCACAGTTCGCCCGCCGCGCTGGTGCGGCGCGGGACCAGCCCCAGCCCAGCGCGCACCTTCGCCGACAGTGGTGCGGCGCGTGCGCCTTCGTCCAGCAGCGGATCGCGCTCGTCCTCGGCGCGGTTCAGGTCGATCCAGGCGCGCGGCACCTCCTGCATCAGCACCGTCTCGCGACCGCGCGCTGCCAGCGCGACCGCGTCGACATGCCGGTCCTCCAGCGTGCGCAGCGCCGCCGGGGGCGCACGCAGCGCCGCGAGCAACGCCGCCGGATAGTCGCGCCCGGCATGCGGCACGGACAGGATCACGGGGCTTTCCGGCGGAACCGGCCCGACGAGGCGGAACGAAGGCATCTGCCCGCACGCTATGGAAGCGTCGCGCCGCCCGCAACCGTTCGTCGCATTTCAGCCGGTTAACGACGTCGGTTCACCATGTCCGCTGGTGGAAACTTCAAGCCGTGTCGGTCATAAGGCGTGCACGGGAGCTTAGGACCAAGATGATCAAGATTTTGCTGGCCGAAGACGATGACGTGATGCGCGAGTATCTGGCGCGTGCGCTGGAACGATCGGGCTATGCCGTCAGCGCGGTGGACCGCGGGACCGCGGCGTTGCCGCTGATCGAACGCGAGACGTTCGACCTGCTGCTGACCGATATCGTCATGCCCGAGATGGACGGCATCGAACTCGCGCAGAAGGCGCAGGAAATGGCGCCGGGGATGCGGGTGATGTTCATCACCGGCTTCGCCGCCGTCACGCTGAAGGCCGGCAGCGCGATGCCGCATGCGCGCGTCCTGTCGAAGCCGTTCCACCTGCGCGACCTGGTGCTGGAGGTCGACCGGCTGTTCAACGTGGACAATGCCGAACTGATCTGACGCGCGGCGCGGCGCGCCGGGCGGATGACGGAAAGCGTGCGGAATACCGCTTGCGCTCCCCCGCCGACCCCGGTAGAGGCGCCTTCCTCACGTGGGCGTGTAGCTCAGTGGTAGAGCACTGTGTTGACATCGCAGGGGTCGCAAGTTCAATCCTTGCCACGCCCACCATTAAAAACCCCGCCAGGCCGACCGGTCTGGCGGGGTTTTTGCTGTTCGGGTTCAGGCCGGGTCCGGGGCCGCGGCGGGCCGCTCAGATGCGTTCCGCGGCGTTGACCGCTTCGGCGGCGCGCAGCGCGGCAAGCAGGCGCATCAGCTGGTGCGCGTCGTGGACCTCGACGTCGATCGTGTTGGTGTGGAATTGCGTGTCGCGGTTGTCGAGGCGCAGGTTGATGATGTTCGCCTTGTGCTGGCCGATGACGGTCGCCAGCATCCCCAGCGCACCGGGTTCGTTGCGCACCTCCACCGAGATGCGCGCGACGGCGCCCTCGGTCTTTTCGCCCCACTGGACGTCGATCCAGTCGGTTTCCTCCTCCGACCGTTCGGCGAGCGCGGCGAGCACCGGGCAGTCGATCGCATGGACCTCGATCGAGGCATCCGGGCGGCGCAAGCCGACGATGCGGTCGCCGGGCACCGGGTGGCAGCATTCGGCCAGTTCGTAGGCGACCCCGGGTGCCAGCCCCTGGATCGAGATCGCGCTCGATTGCGGTGGGGCGTCCGCCAGGTCGGCGCCCGCCGAACCGGGCATCAGCGCCTCCATCACCTGCGCATCGCCGAGCGTGCGGCGCGCGATCGCCTGCATCAGCGCGGCCTCGTCGGGCAGTTTCAGCCGCTTGAGCGCCTCGTCCAGCGCATTGGCGGCGAGCGTCGCGGGCAGGCGCTGGACGATGTCGTCGTACAATTTGCGCCCCAGCGCGACCGACTGGTCGCGTTCCTCGTTGCGCAGGTGGCGGCGGATCGCGGCCAGCGCCTTGGCGGTGATCGCCAGGTTGAGCCACGCCGGCTGCGGCACCTGTGCCTTCGACCGCAGCACCTGCACCTGGTCGCCGTTCTCGATCACGGTCGACAGCGGGACGACGCGCCCGTTGATCTTCGCGCCGACCGCCTGGTTGCCCAGATCCGTGTGCACCGCATAGGCGAAGTCGATCGGGGTCGCGCCCTTGGGCAGCTGGATCAGCTCCCCCTTGGGGGTGAAGGCGAAGATGCGATCCTGGTACATCGCGATTCGCGTATGTTCGAGCAGTTCCTCCGGCGTGGCGGCGGTGTCGAGGATTTCGACCAAGTCCGCGATCCACCCGGCCTGCGCGCCCGGTTGTGCCGCGCGGCGCCCGGCGGGCGGCGGCGTACCGGCGGTGGCGGGCACCGACTGCTTGTAGGCCCAGTGCGCGGCGAGGCCGAATTCCGCCTCGGCATGCATTTCGGGCGTGCGCAGCTGGATCTCGATCCGCCGGTTCTCCGCATGGATGACGCTGGTGTGGAGCGAGCGGTAGCCGTTGCGCTTGGGGGTGGAGATATAATCCTTGAACCGCCCCGGCACCATCGGCCAGCGGCGGTGGATGACGCCGAGCGCGCGATAGCAATCCTCCACGGTCGGCACGATCGCGCGGAATGCCATGATGTCGGACAGCTGCTCGAAGCTGATGTGGCGTTCCTGCATCTTGCGCCAGATCGAATAGGGATGCTTTTCGCGCCCCGACACCTCGGCATCGACCCCGGCGCGTGCGAGCAGCAGCTTCAGCCCGGAGCCGATCTTGGCGATGCGGTCGCCGTCCGACCCCTGCTTGAGCTGTTCCAGCCGGCGGGTGATCGATTCATACGCCTCCGGCTCGAGCTGCTGGAAGGCGAGCGTCTGCATCTCCTTCATGAACTCGTACATGCCGATCCGCTCGGCGAGCGGGGCGTAGATATCCATCGTCTCGCGCGCGATGCGGCGGCGCTTCTCCGGCTTGGGGATATAGTGGAGCGTGCGCATGTTGTGCAGCCGGTCGGCCAGCTTGACCAGCAGCACGCGGATGTCGCCGGACATCGCCAGCAGGAACTTGCGCAGGTTCTCCGCGGCGCGCTCGTTCTCGGTCTGCGCCTCGATCTTGCTGAGCTTGGTCACGCCGTCGACCAGCCGCGCGACATTGGCGCCGAAGATGCGTTCGATCTCCTCCGGGGTGGCCACGGTGTCCTCGACGGTGTCGTGGAGGATCGCGGTCGCGATCGTCTCGTCATCGAGGTGCAGTTCGGTCAGGATGCCCGCCACCTCGATCGGGTGGCTGAAATAGGGATCGCCCGAGGCGCGCTTCTGCGTGCCGTGCGCGTTGACGGAAAAGACATAGGCGCGGTTGAGCATCGCCTCGTCGGCGTCGGGATCGTAATCGAGAACCCGGTCGACGAGTTCATATTGTCTCAGCACTGGCACGTCGAGGAGGATGCCGCCGAACGCCCCCCGATGGCAACACGGGCGCAACAAAAAAGGCCTCCGCCGGGGGAGTTCCGGCAGAGGCCCATGGTGCTCCCGATCAGAGGGGCGGGAGATGCGGTCGGTTAACGCTGTGCCGAGGCGGTGGCGGTCGCCGCCTTGCCGTTGCACTTTTCGAGCTGCGCGGCATCATAGCTCTTCCCGCCGGCGCTGAACGCGCTGAGCGGGCCGATGTCGCGCACCACCAGCTGGCACAGGATGGTGTCGCGTTCCGGCGCGCGGGCGGCGACGTACGAACCGTCCTGCAGCTGCCATGCGGTCGCGCGGGTGATGAAGCGCGCCTTCGCCGGCGCCGACGCCGGGGTCGCGACGTAATAACCGGTGACCGGCTGGGCGGAGACGCCGGCGGCGGCCAGCGTAGCGGCGGAAGCGATGATGGCGGACAGGACGGTGCGAAGCATGACGGCGACTCCGTGAGTAAGTTGCTGATCGCCACCTAGTTGCTGCGCATGCGAGTTGCAAGAGGCAACTCGCATTTGCGAGTTTTATTATAAAACCTATATAGGCACATTCGACGGATACGGTCCGATAGATGCGGGTTGACGCCGGGCTTCGTTCGGCGCGAGGAGTGATGCGTGGGCAAGGTGCGCGAAAATCTGGCGGAGTGCAGCCTTCCGGCGGCACTGGAATCGATGGGCGAACGCTGGGCGTTCCTGATCCTGCGGGCGGCGTTCAACGGCCTGCACCATTTCGAGGAGTTCCAGCAGGAGCTGGGGATCGCGCGCAACATCCTGGCGAACCGGCTGGCACGGTTCGTCGAACATGGCATCATGGAACGCGCGTCGGTGCCGGAGGATCGCCGCAAGATCGTCTACAATCTGACGCCCAAGGGATCGGCGCTGCTGCCGACGATGATCGCGCTGCGCCAGTGGGGCGAGCGGTGGGAGACCGGCGAGCCGGCGTTCCCGATCCTGGTCGACGTGCGCGACGGCCGCCCGATCCAGGAGGTTGCGGTGCTGAGCCACGACGGCCGCAAGCTGAGCAAGCACGACCTGCACTGGGCGCTGCCGGGCGACGTACCGGTCGATACGCCCGCGGCCTGACGCCGCCCGCTTAGCCCTGCGGCAGCGCGGCGATATGGTCGCGGATCGCGTCCGGGATCGGCACCGGGCGGCCGGTGGGCAGGTGGACGTTGACGCTGACCATGGTGATGACGGCACACAGCATGTCCTCGCCGGCCTTCACCAGTTCAAGCCTTTTGGTGATGCTGGAGTTGCCGAGCCGCTCGATGCGGACGCACGCCTCCACCTCGTCCCCCCACACGAATGGCGCGAGATAATCGACCTCGGCGCGGCGGACGTGGAATTCGGTGTCGTGCCACAGCGCGCCCAGCGCCTCGCCGATCCCGGTCCACAGCCAGAATTCGGTGACCGCGACATCGGCATATTCGAGGTAGCGCGAATTGAAGACGACCTTCTGGCCGTCGATCTCGGCATAGCGGACCTTGAAGCGGGTGGAGAAAGCGAAGCCGGGGCGGGTCATGGCGATGCTTTGGCCGTGCGCCGGAGGCGGGTCAACCGGCGGGGGC
>NZ_LSJO01000554.1:0-5049 GCF_001556735.1 Sphingomonas sp. CCH9-F2
GTGGGCTGGCGGGCGAACTGCTGGGCCAGGGGCTGGCGGGGCTGCGCCGCGCGGTGCCGACGGCGGCGGGTTTCTACCTGTTCTTCCTCATCTCCTATTTCGCGCTGCCGGTCGCCGATTTCGTGATCTTCCGCCGGCTGTGGCACGTCCCCGCCAGCGCGTTCGGCGCGCTGAACCGCAAGCGGATCGCCAACGACGTGCTGGTCGGTTATTCGGGCGACGCCTATTTCTACGCTTGGGCGCGCGCACGCACGGAAATGGTCGCGGCGCCGTTCGGCGCGGTGAAGGACGTGACGATCGTGTCGGGGATCGCTGGCAACGTCTCCGCGATCGTGCTGGGCGCGGTGGCGCTGCCGCTGGGCTATGAACTGATCGAGCCGGCGACGCTGCGCACGATCCTGTGGTCGATGGGGCTGGCGACCGGGCTGACGCTGGCGTTCCTGCTGTTCTCCTCGCGCGTGTTCTCACTGCCGCGGCGGCAATTGTGGTTCATCTTCGGCGTCGACATGCTGCGCATCGTCGTCAATTGCGTGACGATCGCGATCGCCTGGTCGTTCGCGATGCCGACGGTGTCGGTCGGGCTGTGGCTGTTCCTGATCGCAGGGCGGCAACTGGTGTCGCGATTGCCGCTGGTGCCCAACAAAGACCTGCTTTTCGCCAATTTCGCGATCCTGTTCATCGGGCAGGATCAGGCATTGTCGGATCTGATGGCGTTCACGGCCGCGTCAACCTTGGTCGTGCATCTGCTCATCATCGCGGTCGTCGGGATCGAATATCTGGTGGAAAGGACGCAGGCATGGCGGCACGAGGGTTGACGATCGCATGTGCGGCGGCGCTCGCCACGGTGGCGGTGCCGGCGGGCGCGCAGGTGCTGGGGCCGGACGCGGCGGCGTGCAACGGCGGCGAGGGCCCGGCGATCCGCGCGACGATCACCGGGCTGAAGGATGCGCAGGGCACGCTGAAGCTGGAGCTGTATCCGGCGACCGAGGAAGATTTCCTGGCCGGCGACGACGAACTGGCGGCGCGCGGCCGCCCGTTCCGCCGCATCACCGTTCCCGCGCCCGCCAGCGGCAGCGCGGTGATCTGCATCCGCGTGCCGAATCCCGGCCGCTGGGCGCTGTTCCTGGGGCATGACCGCGACGGCAAGCGCAAGTTCAATTTCTGGAGCGACGGCGCCGGTTTCCCCAGCAACCGCCGCATCGGCCGCGCGCGCCCGAAGCTGGCCGATGCGATCATCGACGTTGGCAACGGCGTCACCAATACCCAGATCGTGGAGCAGTATCTGCGCGGGCTTGGTGGCTTCGGCCCGCTGAAGTAAGGGGATCCCCGATGCGGATCGTCGACGTCAACGAACTATATTCGCCCACCGGCGGGGGCGTGCGCACGTACGTGGATCGCAAGATGGCGGTCATGCCGACGCTGGGCCACGAACAGATCGTCATCGCCCCCGGCCGCGAGGACCGCGTCGAGGAGCGGCCCGGCGGCGCGCGCATCATCTACGTCAAATCGCCCGCGCTGCCGTTCGATTCGAACTACGGCCTGTTCCGGGACGTGGCGCCGGTCCACCGGCTGCTCGACGAACTGCAGCCCGACGTGGTCGAGAACTGCATGCCGTGGCGCTCGGCGCGGATCGTCGGCGAATGGCAGGGCCCCGCGCTGAAATCGTGGATCCTCCACAACGACAATATGGCCACCTATCCCAAAAGGTGGTTCGCGCGCGTCGCCTCGCCCGCGACGATCGAACGGGCGTTCGGCTGGTACGATCGCCAGATGATCCGCGCGATGGCGCCGTTCGACACGATCGTCACGAACGGCCCGATGCTGGCGAAGACGCTGGGTGCGCGCGGCATCCCGATCGACGCGGTGATGACGCTGGGGATCGAACGGCAGCATTTCTCCCCCCGGCTGCGCAGCGAGACGCTGCGCGCCGCGATGCTGGCGCAATGCGGCCTGCCCGCCGACGCGCACCTGCTGATCGGCGTCGGGCGGCACCACCCGGAAAAGCAATGGCCGATGGTCATCAACGCGGTGCGCCGCGCGGGCACGCGCATCCCGGTCGGGCTGATGCTGCTGGGGCTTGGCCCCGACACGCGCACGCTGGAACGGCAGATCGCGCAAAGCCCGCACGTCCGCCTGTTCGAGCCGATCTACGACCGCACGCAGTTGGCGACGGTGATGGCCAGCGCCGATGCCTTCATCCACGGCTCCGACACCGAGACGTTCGGGCTGGTCGCGTCGGAGGCGCTGGTATCGGGCCTGCCGCTGATCGTCCCCGATGCGGGCGGCGCGGCGATGGTGGCGCGCCCCGCCTATGCCGAAACGTATCGCGCCGGCGACCCGTATGACGCGGCGGACGCGATCGTGCGGCTGGTGTCGCGCGACCGCGCGCTGCTACGCCGCGCGGCGGAGATCGGCGCGAACAGCGTGCTGAGCGATCGCCAGCACGCCGCCGCGCTGGTCGCGCATTACGAGGCGCGGATTGCCGCGCGCGACACGGGCACGGCGCGCAGCAGGTCGGCATAGGCCGCCGGCCGGTGCCGCGGGAAGGCGGCGAACGTCCGGTCGATACTGTCCAGCAGCTGCGGCACCCGCGTGTCGCCGGGGTGGACCGCGATGCGCACCGTATTGCTGGGTTGCAGCACGCGGCGCAGCACAGCGGCGGCGGCGAGCGAGCTCAGCTGCCGCGGCCGCGACCTGCTGGCCCAGGTGATGACCGGCCCGCGCGCCAGCACCCGCCCGCCGACCGGCGCACAGACGTGTGCATGATCCTCCGCCAGCGCGAAGCCCGCATCGCCCAGCGCCGCGCGCGCCGCGCCGGAATACAGCCACGCCGGCGCGATGAACCCCGCCGCCGCGCGTCCCGTGACGTCCTCCACCAGCGCCTTGCCGCGCCGCATCCGCGCCAGCGCCTCGCCATGGTCCAGCCCCAGGAACTCGCCCTCCCCGGCGGTCATGTGCTTCGCCTTCAGCGCCGCCGCGCCGCGATGCGCCGAATCGTCGAGATGCGACGAGCCGTGGACGAACATCTCGATTCCCGCGTCGGCCCAGCCGCGCAGCTTCGCGGCGAACGCCGGGGTCATCGGCGCACCGTTCCAGTGATTGGGCACCACCAGCATCGCCAGCCGGTCGCCGACATGCCCGCGCAGCCGGTCGAGCAACTGTTCCACCTCGCGCTCGAACCGGGGCGAGACGTCGTGGATCGAGGCAAGCAGGCGCTTCATCCGCCGGTCAACAGCATGGCGGCGCGTGCGGTGCAACCCCGCGCGCGGATCGGGTAGCGTCGCGCGCCTTTGTCATCACCGCGTCACCGAACGCGGCGCAGGGCAGGTGCACGCCCCGTCTAAGAGGATCAGGAGCCGTATCATGACCGTCACCGTCACCCGCCGCGCCTTGCTCGCCACCGGCACGCTGGGCCTGGGCGCGTTCGCGCTGCCCGGCTTCTCGATCGCGCAGACGATGCTCGCCGCGCGCGGCTTCACCCATTCGGTGACCAGCGGGGAGCCGGGCGCGGATTCGATGCTGCTGTGGACGCGCTACGTCCCCGCGACCGGCGATTCGGCGCGGCTGGTGGCGGAAATCAGCGAGAGCGAGAATTTCGCGCGCATCGTCGCATCGGGCGCGATCATCACCGGGCCGTGGCGCGACTGGACGGCGAAGGTGACGCTCGACGGCCTCGCGCCGGGGCGCCGCTATTTCTACCGCTTCGTCGCGGCGGACGGCACGCGCTCGCCGGTCGGGCGGACGAAGACGCTGCCCGACGATGCGGCGGCGACGTGGCGCGCGGCGGTATTCTCCTGCTCCAACTTCGGATTCGGCTGGTTCAACGCCTATGGCCATGCCGCCGCCCGCGACGATCTGGACGCGGCGATCCACCTGGGCGACTATTTCTACGAATATTCGCCGGGCAAGTATCCGCCGGCCGCCGCGCAGGTCGCCGGTCGCATTCCGCAGCCGCTGGCGGAGACGATCCACCTCGCCGACTACCGCCTGCGCTTCGCCAGCTATCGCGCCGACCCCGATCTTCAGGCGCTGCACGCCAAGGTGCCGTGGATCGTCCAGTGGGACGATCACGAAAGCGCCAACGATTCGTGGGAAGGCGGCGCGGAGAATCACGATCCGGCGACCGAGGGCGACTGGAACCAGCGCCGCGCCGCGTCGGTGCAGGCGTATCGCGAATGGATGCCGGTGTCGGACGAACCGTGGAAGGCCTATGACATCGGCACGCTCGCCACGCTGTGGCGGACGGAGACGCGGCTGTTCGCCCGCTCGCGCCAGCGCGAGATCGAGCAGGTGATGGCCAGCGGCGACAAGCTGGCCGCGCTTAAGGCGTTCCGCGACGGCGCCTGGGTCGATCCCGCGATCACGATGATGGGGTCGCAGCAGGAAAGCTGGCTGGCGCACGATCTGGCCCGCTCGGTGAAGCAGGGGCAAAAGTGGCAGGTGGTCGGCTTCGGCACGATCATGGGCAATCTGTCGACGCCGGAAGCGGCGCAAGCGTGGGTCGATCCGGGCAATGCGCGCGCCGCTGCCTGGGTATCGGACGCGATCGCCGCGTCGCGCGTCGGCCTGCCGGGGAACCTCGATTCGTGGGGCGGCTACCCCGCCGCCCGCGCGCGCTTCCTGAAGGGCGCGCGGGCGGTCGACGCCAATCTGGTCGTGATCTGCGGCGACAGCCACAATGCGTGGGCGTTCGACCTGGCGCAGGACGGGCGCCCCGCGGGCGTCGAGTTCGCGGGCCATGCGGTCACCTCGCCCGGCTACGAATCGGCGGTGAAGCGCGATCCGGCCGATGTCGCGCGCGCGATGGTCGCCGCCAATCCCGAGCTGAAATGGTGCGACACGTCGCGCCGCGGCTATATGGCGATGACGATTACGCCGGAACGGGTCAGCAACGACTGGCTGTTCGTCGATACGATCAAGGAACGCCGCGCCGCCGCGTCCATCGGGCACAGCACGCAGGTGCTGCGCAACCGCCGGGTGATGAGCGCGGCGTAGGCGGAGGGGGCGGCGGACGTCGATCCGCCGCCCCCCCCTTTCACTCACCCTCGT
>NZ_LSJO01000555.1:0-7530 GCF_001556735.1 Sphingomonas sp. CCH9-F2
GTCCAGCTCCGCTCCGCGCAACCTGCCCAGCGGGCAGGCGACGCCCCGCAACGCGCCGCCGAGCCGGCCGACGCAGCGCGACCGCAAGGGCGACGAGCGCCGCGGCGGCAAGCTGACCGTCAACCGCGCGCTGAACGAGGACGGCGCCCGCGCCCGCAGCCTCGCCGCGCTGAAGCGTGCGCGCGAGAAGGAGAAGCGTGGCTTCGGCGGCCCGCGCGAGCCGCAGGCCAAGCAGGTCCGCGACGTGCAGGTGCCCGAGGCGATCACCGTCCAGGAACTGGCGAACCGCATGGCGGAACGCGGTGCCGATCTGGTCAAGACGCTGTTCAAGATGGGCATGCCCGTCACGATGACGCAGACGATCGACCAGGATACCGCCGAGCTGCTGGTGACCGAATTCGGCCACAACATCGTGCGCGTGTCCGATTCGGACGTCGACCTGGCGATGGACACGACCGAGGATGCGCCGGACACGCTCCAGCCGCGCCCGCCGGTCGTCACGATCATGGGCCATGTCGACCATGGCAAGACCAGCCTGCTCGACGCGCTGCGCGGCACCGACGTGGTGCGCGGCGAGGCCGGCGGCATCACGCAGCATATCGGCGCCTATCAGGTCACGCTGAAGGACAAGTCGAAGGTCACCTTCCTCGACACGCCGGGCCATGAGGCGTTCACCGCGATGCGTGCGCGCGGCGCGGACGTCACCGACATCGTGGTGCTGGTGGTCGCGGCCGACGACGGGCTGATGCCGCAGACGATCGAGGCGATCAACCACACCAAGGCGGCCGGCAAGCCGATGATCGTGGCGATCAACAAGGTCGACAAGCACGACGCCAACCCGCAGCGCATCCGCGAGCGCCTGCTGGAGCATGACGTGCAGGTCGAGGCGATGGGCGGCGAGACGCAGGACGTCGAGGTGTCCGCGCTCAAGAAGACCGGGCTGGACACGCTGATCGAGAAGATCCAGTTGCAGGCCGAGCTGATGGAGCTGACCGCCAATCCCGACCGCCCCGCCGAGGGCAGCGTGGTCGAGGCCAAGCTGGACAAGGGCCGCGGCCCCGTCGCCACCGTGCTGGTCACGCGCGGCACGCTGAAGGTCGGCGACGTCTTCGTCATCGGCGCGGAAAGCGGCAAGGTGCGTGCGCTGGTCGACGACAAGGGTCGCCAGATGAAGACCGCCGGGCCGTCGATGCCGGTCGAGGTGCTGGGCATGTCGGGCACCCCGTCGGCGGGCGACAGCCTGCAGGTGGTCGAGAGCGAGGCGCGTGCGCGCGAGGTGGCCGAATACCGCCAGAGCGTGCTGCTGCAGAAGCGCACGACGCAGGCGCCGGCCAGCCTGGAGAGCATGTTCTCCGCGCTGAAGGCGAACCAGGCGATCGAATATCCGCTGGTCGTGAAGGCGGATACGCAGGGCACCGTCGAGGCGATCGTGGCGTCGATCAACAAGATCTCGACCGATCTGATCCGCGCGCGCGTGCTGCATGCGGGCGTCGGCGGCATCACCGAAAGCGACGTGACGCTGGCGGGTGCGTCGGGGGCGCCGATCATCGGCTTCCACGTGCGCGCCAATGCCAAGGCGCGCGAGATCGCCGAGCGGCAGAAGGTGGCGTTGAAATATTACGACGTTATCTACGACCTGATCGACGAAATCCGCGCCGGCATGGCCGGCGAGCTGGGGCCGGAGGCGTTCGAGACCGTCGTGGGCCGCGCCGAGATCCGCGAGGTCTTCTCCGCGGGCAAGCACGGCCGCGCCGCCGGCCTGCTGGTGGTCGAGGGGGCGATCCGCAAGTCGCTCAAGGCGCGCATCACCCGCGACGACGTCATCATCTACAATGGCGAGATCGCGTCGCTGCGCCGCTTCAAGGACGACGTGCCGGAAGTTCGCGCCGGACTGGAATGCGGTGTGACGTTCACGCAGAACTTCACCGACATCAAGGCCGGCGACTTCCTCGAAACCTTCGAGGTCGAACTGCGCGAGCGCACGCTGTAAACCTGTCTTCCCTCTCCCGGCGGGAGAGGGAGGGAGCCGGCAACGCCGGCGGAAGGGTGAGGGCGAGTGAGCGGTGGCGATGTCCCCCTCACCCTTCCACTCGGCGTTGCCGAGCGGGCCCCTCCCTCTCCCGCCGGGAGAGGGTTTTGATGCCATGACCAACCAACCCGAAAAGTCCGTCCGCACCCTTCGCGTCGGCGAACAGGTGCGCCACGTGCTGTCCGAAATCCTGCAGCGCGGCGATGTCCATGACGACACGCTGTCCAGCCACATGGTCAGCGTGACCGAGGTGCGCATGTCCCCCGACCTGCGCCATGCCACGGTGTTCGTGAAAGCGCTGCTGGGCAAGGACGAAGAGGCGGTGCTGAAGGCGCTGCGCACCAACACGGCCTACCTCCAGCGCGAGGTCGCGACGCGGGTGAAGATGAAATATGCCGCGCGGCTGAAGTTCCTGGCCGACGAAAGCTTCGACGAGGGCAGCCACATCGACGCGCTGCTGCGCCGCCCGGAGGTGGCGCGCGACCTTGACGGGGAATGAGGTAAGGTCGTGTCGCCGTTCGTCGGCGACGCGGCACATGCTGCGCTGAATTTGCGGAACGGTGGATGCCGGAACAGGTCCGGCATGACGGAAAGAGCGTTCACAGACCGCCCGGACACGGCCGGGGCGACGCTCGGTGCGAGGCGCGGGCGGCGTGTTTCTCCGCGGTCGGCATATCCGTCACGCGCTTCGTCCTCCCGGCACCGACCCCGCGTCATCTTGCGCGGGCGACGGCCCACCACCGGCCACCCAAATAGACGCCCTGATACCGGTCTTCGACGATCATGATCGGATAGAGCTCGGTCGATGCGCGGCTGGACATGGCGGTGATCCTGCGGTCTGAAACGGTCATGGCCAAGCTGTACTTCTACTATGCCAGCATGAACGCCGGCAAATCGACCACGCTGTTGCAGGCCGATTTCAACTATCGCGAGCGCGGGATGCGCACGATGCTGTTCACCGCGGCGGTGGACGATCGGTTCGCGCCGGGCACGATCACCTCGCGCATCGGGCTCACTGCGCCGGCGACGATGTTCGATGCCGAGACCGACCTCGCCGCGCTGGCGCTGGCGCGCCATGCCGAGGCACCGCTCGCGTGCGTGCTGGTGGACGAGGCGCAGTTCCTGTCCGCGGTGCAGGTCGCGCAGCTGGCCGCGCTGGCCGACGAGGCGGGCATCCCGGTGCTGGCCTATGGCCTGCGCACCGATTTTCGCGGGGCATTGTTCGAAGGATCGGCGCGGCTGATGGCGCTGGCCGACGCGCTGGTCGAGATCAAGTCGGTGTGCGCGTGCGGGCGCAAGGCGACGATGAACCTGCGCGTTGACGCCGAGGGCCGCGCGGTGGCGGAGGGGCGCCAGACCGAGATCGGCGGCAACGACCGCTATGTCGCGCTGTGCCGGCGGCATTTCATGGAAGCGTTGCAGGCGACCGCGTGACGGGGATCGGAAGAGGGGAGCACGGCGACCGATGATGCGCTGGACGATCTTGCCGCTGGCGCTGCTTGCCGGCGCGGCGGTGCCCGTCGCCGACGAGGATGCGGCCGTCCTGGGCGGCGTGCTCGCCGCGGTCGATCGCGGTGGGGCCGGGATGTGCGTGCCCGCCGAACTGACCGAGGCGCCGTTCGCGGGCATCCGCCGGATGATCGTCGAGGCGGCGCACGATCACAACCACCAAGCCCCCGGCCCCGCCGAGCGCCGCACGGCGATCCGCGCGATGACCGCCGAGTGGGAATGGGTCGCGGACCGGCCCGTCGGCCCGGCGTTGCGCCGCGCGGTCGCCGACGCCGCCTATATGCTGGCGGAAAGTGGCGATCCAACCCCGGTCGAATATGAGGCGGTCGGCGAACTCAACGCCAGCGATACGCCCGAAGGCGGGGCGACCGTGTCCCCCGCCCCGCCGCGCGACTTCGGGAAGGTCGACGCCGGATGGCTGGCGCCCGGACAGCGGCTGGGCACAGCGGAAACCTGCGGCTTTCCCGTGCTGACGCTGTCCGCGGTCGCGCGCCGCGGCGACATCGCCTTCGTGGAGGTGGGGATCAGCGGTGGCCCGCTGTCCGGCGCGGGCGAGATCTGGGCGCTGCGCCGCACCCCCGACGGCTGGCGCACGGTCGCGCGCCGGCGCACATGGGTTTCCTGACGCGGCGCGCGCGCCTATCTGACGCGGCATGAACCCCAACGGCATCGTCTGGTCGGTCGCGATATGGCTGATCCCGCTCATCATCGCGATCGTCTTCCATGAGGTGAGCCATGGCCTGGCGGCGCGCGCGCTGGGCGATCGCACCGCGGAGCGGCTCAACCGGCTGTCGTTGAACCCGCTGCGCCATGTCGACCCGATCGGCACCGTCGTGCTGCCGCTGGTGCTGGCGATCGCCAAGGCGCCGGTGTTCGGCTGGGCGCGACCGGTGCCGGTCGATACGCGTCACCTGCGCGATCCGCGCCGCGCGATGATGCTGGTGGCGCTGGCGGGGCCGGCGATGAACCTGGCGCTGGCGCTGGTCGGTGCGATCCTGCTGGGGCTGTTCGCGCAGTCGATCGAGACCGCGGCCGAGGGCAGCGTGGCGGCGTTCGTCGCGTCGAACCTGGTCAACTTCCTGCTCATCAACGTCTTCCTGGCGGTGTTCAACATGATCCCGCTGCCGCCGTTCGACGGCGGGCATGTCGTCGCAGGGCTGTTGCCGGAGCGGCTGGCGCAGAAGTGGGACGGGCTGGCGCGGTTCGGCTTCCCGCTGCTCATCGTCCTGCTGCTGGTGCTGCCCGCGCTGCTGCCGCAGGCGAACATCGTCCAGCGGCTGGTCGCGCCGCCGGCACAGGCGCTGACGAACCTGTACCTGTCGCTCGCCACCGCGATCGGGGGGTGAGGCGGTGCACGGCTGGCTGATCCTCGACAAGCCGCTGGGGCTTGGGTCGACGCAGGGCGTCTCCGCGGTGAAGCGCGCGTTGCGCATCGGCGGCTATGGCAAGACGAAGGTGGGGCATGGCGGGACGCTCGACCCGCTGGCCACCGGCGTGCTGCCGATCGCGATCGGCGAGGCGACCAAGCTGGCCGGGCGGATGCTTGACAGCGACAAGGTGTACGATTTCACGATCCGCTTCGGCGAGCAGACCGACACGCTCGACGCCGAGGGCAAGGTGATCGCGACCAGCGAGGTGCGCCCGACCGCCGCCGCGGTCGCCGCGATCCTGCCGCGCTTCACCGGACCGATCGCGCAGATGCCCCCCGCCTATTCGGCGCTGAAGGTCGATGGCCAGCGCGCCTACGATCTGGCGCGCGCGGGCGAGGAGGTGGTGCTGGCGACGCGGAACGTGACGGTTCATGCCGTGCGGATACGTCATCCCAGCGAAGGCCGGGATCTTCCAGTGCAGCGCACCGGGCCATCACTAGAGGACCTCGGCCTTCGCTGGAATGACGATCCGCTTGAGGAGATCACCCTCACCGCGCATGTCTCCAAGGGGACGTACATCCGCAGCCTCGCGCGCGATATCGCGCTGGCGCTGGAAACCGTCGGCCATGTCACCTATCTCAGGCGGACGAAGGCGGGGCCGTTCGCGCTCGCCGATGCGATTACGCTGGACAAACTGGACGAAATCGCTAAGGCGCGCAGCCTTGAACACAAACTCCTGCCGTTGAGCGCGGGGCTGGACGACATCCCGGCTCTATCGCTCACCCCCGATCAGGCAGGGGCGCTCCGCCAGGGGCGCGCGCTGATCGGGATCGCCGCCGATGACGGTCAGGCCTTCGCCATGCTGGGGGACATACCCGTCGCGCTGGTGGAGGTGGAGGACGGCAACGTCCGCGTCACCCGTGGTTTCAACCTGTAACGATGTCGATCTAGGGAATATGAATGTCGATCACTGCTGAACGCCGCCAGGACGTCATCAAGGACAATGCCCGCGCCGAAGGCGACACCGGGTCGGTCGAGGTCCAGGTCGCGATCCTGACCGAGCGGATCAAGAACCTGACCGAGCATTTCAAGGGCCATGCGAAGGACAACCATTCGCGCCGCGGCCTGCTGATGATGGTCAACAAGCGTCGTTCGCTGCTCGACTATCTCCGCAAGAAGGACGGGGACCGCTACCTCGCCCTCATCGCGAAGCTGGGTCTTCGCAAGTAATCCGGAAGGGCGCCCTCGCGGCGCCCTTCTCGTATCCGCCCTCCGGCAATTCGGCCAAGCGGGCGGCGGCGGAACACTCCGCCACACGAACGGGACGTGCCCGTTCGAACACAGGCCCCGGCGACATAGGGTCGCCGGTGTGAAGGAAAACAGATGTTCGATACCAAGAAGGTGCAGATCGAGTGGGGCGGAAAGACCCTCACTCTCGAAACGGGCCGTGTGGCCCGTCAGGCCGACGGCGCGGTGATCGCGACGCTCGGCGAAACGGTGGTGCTGTGCGCAGTGACCGCCGCCAAGAAGGTGAAGGAAGGGCAGGACTTCTTCCCGCTCACCGTCCACTATCAGGAAAAGTTCTCCGCCAGCGGCCGCATCCCTGGCGGCTTCTTCAAGCGTGAGCGCGGCGCGACCGAGCGCGAGACGCTGATCAGCCGCCTGATCGACCGTCCGGTGCGCCCGCTGTTCCCGGAAGGCTTCTACAACGAGATCAACTGCATCGCGCAGGTGCTGTCGTATGACGGCGAGAACGAGCCGGACATCGTCGCGCTGGTCGCGGCGTCGGCGGCGCTGACGATCTCGGGCGTGCCGTTCATGGGCCCGATCGGCGCGGCGCGCGTCGGCTACAAGGATGGCGAATACATCCTCAACCCGACCGATGCCGAGGCGGTCGAGGGCGACCTGGACCTGGTCGTCGCCGCCACCCACGACGCGGTGATGATGGTCGAATCCGAAGCCAAGGAGCTGTCGGAAGAGGTCATGCTGGGCGCGGTGATGTTCGCGCACAAGGCGTCGCAGCAGGTGATCGACGCGATCATCGATCTGGCCGAGCAGGCCGCCAAGGATCCGTGGGACCTGCCCGCGGGCGACGACCAGAAGGCGGTCAAGGCCGAGCTGAAGAAGCTGATCGGCAAGGACATCACCGCCGCCTACAAGCTGACCGACAAGCAGGCGCGCCAGACCGCGCTGGCGGCGGCCCGTTCCAAGGCGAAGGACGCGATGGCGGACCGTTCGCCGCAGGAGCAGCTGGTCGCGGCCAAGCTGGTCAAGAAGCTGGAGGCGGACATCGTCCGCACCGCGATTCTGAAGGACGGGCGCCGCATCGACGGGCGTTCGACCACGCAGATCCGCCCGATCGAATCGGAAGTCCACTTCCTGCCGCGCGCGCACGGTTCGGCGCTGTTCACCCGCGGCGAGACGCAGACGATCGCGACCACCACGCTGGGCACCCGCGATGCGGAGCAGATGATCGACGGCCTGAACGGCCTGTCGTACCAGCATTTCATGCTGCACTATAACTTCCCGCCCTATTCGGTCGGCGAAGTCGGCCGCTTCGGCGCGCCGGGCCGCCGCGAGATCGGCCATGGCAAGCTGGCGTGGCGCGCGCTGCACCCGGTG
>NZ_LSJO01000556.1:0-257 GCF_001556735.1 Sphingomonas sp. CCH9-F2
TATCATGACGATCCATGCCGGGTAAGCCGCCACCGCCATCAACGTGCCCAGCGGCAGCGCATCGTCAGCCGCCATCGTCCGGCCGCGCCAGTGCTGGAACGCGATCCACCCCAGCCCGACCAGCCCCGCGATCACCAGCACCGCCGGCAGCAACCGCCAGCCCAGCCACAGGCCGATCGCGCCGAACAACTTGGGGTCGCCCCCGCCCATCCCATCGCGCCCGACTGGCCCGACCGGCTGATCGGCGGCGTCGGCGG
>NZ_LSJO01000557.1:0-10783 GCF_001556735.1 Sphingomonas sp. CCH9-F2
AGCCCGCCCCGGCCCCGGCCGAACCCGTCGAGGCGGCACCGACGCGGCCCGCGAAGATCAAGCGCCAGCCCGGCTGGGCCAAGCCCAAGCCGCGCACCGGCCCCACCCGCTCCGGCCCGAAGCGGAAGCCGCGGGCATGAGGATCATTTCCGGTGCCTGGCGCGGCCGCCCGCTGGTCGCGCCGAAGGGCGACACCACCCGCCCCACCGCCGATCGCACGCGCGAGGCATTGTTCTCCATGCTGGCCAGCCGTGTCGGCAGTTTCGAGGGGCTGGCGGTCGCCGATCTGTTCGCCGGTTCCGGCGCGCTGGGGCTGGAGGCGCTGTCGCGCGGTGCGGCATCGTGCCTGTTCGTGGAGCAGGACAAGGCCGCGCTCGATGCGTTGCGCGCCAACATCGCGAAGCTGGGCGCGGCCGGCACCGACGTGCGCGCCGGATCGGTGCTGGCGCTCGGCCCCGCGCGTGCGCCACTGGATATCGTGATGATGGACCCGCCCTATGGCACCGGCGCGGGCGCGGTGGCGGCGGACAAGCTGGCGCGGCTCGGCTGGATGGGCCCGGCGACGTGGCTGTCGATCGAAACCGCCAAGGCCGAGGCGGTCGAGGTCGCCGGCTTCACCGTGGAGGCGGATCGCCACCACGGCCGCGCGCGGCTGACGCTGCTGCGGCTCGCCTGACGCTCAGCGGGCGTCGCGGGGCGTGCGCATGACCAGCAGCGCGATCAGGCTCAGCAGCGACATCGCCGCCAGATAGCCGCCGACCAGCGGCAGGCCGCCGCGATCCGCCAGCGCCTGCGCCGCCACCGGGGTCAGCCCGCCGCCGATGATTCCCGCCATGTTGAACGCCAGGCTGACCCCGGTGTAGCGCACGCGCGCCGGGAACAGCCCCGGCAGCCACGCTCCCAGCGGGCCATAGACGAAACCCATCACGAACAGCGCGAACGCCATGCTGGCGAACATCGCGACCAGCGATCCCGATCCCAGCCCCGGCGCCAGCACGAACCCGGCCACCACCGCGCCGACGCAGCCCCATTTCAGCACGTGCGCGGGGCTGGTGCGGTCCGCCCATGCCCCCGACAGCGCGATGCCCACCGCCATGAACAGGATCGCCGCCAGCTGCATCGCCAGGAACGTCTGGCGGTTCACCCCCAGCGTCGTCGTCGCGTAACCCAGCGCAAAGGCGGTCGCGAGATAATAGACCGCGAAACACGCGACCGCGCCCAGCGTGCCGCCGATCGCCGCGCGCCAATGCCCGCGCAACAGCTCGCCCATCGGCACCGCCGGCGGCGGCCCTTCCTCCAGCACCTGCGCGAACGCCGGGGTCTCGGCGATGCGCACCCGCACCCACAGCCCCAGCGCGACCAGCACCACCGACAGCAGGAACGGCACGCGCCACCCCCATGCCATGAATTCCGCCGGCGTCATCGCCAGCCCCAGCAGCAGGAACAGCCCGTTGGCGGCGATGAAGCCGACCGGCGCACCCAACTGCGGCACCATCCCGTAGCGGCCGCGATGCCCCGGCGGGGCATTCTCCACCGCCAGCAACGCCGCCCCGCCCCATTCGCCGCCCAGCCCGAACCCCTGGCCGAAGCGCAGCACGCACAGCAGCACCGGCGCCCAATAACCGGCGGTCGCATAGGTCGGCAGGAACGCGATCGCCAGCGTCGATCCGCCCATCAGCATCAGGCTGGCGACCAGCGTCGACTTGCGCCCGATCCGGTCGCCGTAATGGCCGAACGCCCAGGCTCCGACCGGGCGCGCGAAGAAGGCCACCGCCAGGCTGGCATAAGAGGCGAGCAACTGCGCCGACGGGCTGCTGGCGGGAAAGAACAGCGGCCCGAACACCAGCGAAGCGGCGGTGGCGTAGATATAGAAATCGTAGAATTCCACCGACGTACCGACCAGGCTGGCCAGCAGGATGCGGCGGTGGGACGCGGTCGGATCGGGCGCCGGGCGGGCGGCATGAGGGGCTTCGGACGACATGGCGTCTCATCGACGCCGCGGGGGGCGGGCGTCAACGCGCAAATCGCACGCTTCGGTCACGAAATCCTCTCGGACCGACACATTGCAGCAATGTTGAACCGCTAGGCGGGCTTGGTGGCTGCCCCTCCCCCTGTGGGGCGCCTCGCGGACCGGGCAAAGCCCCCTCGCCCGGACCTTCCCTGAACTACGGGGCGGCACCTGCCCAGGCGCCGCCCCGTTTTTTCATACCGGCCCGGCGAACAGGCCTGCGCTTACAGCCCGCCCGCGCGCACGACCAGCAACAGCATCCAGTACAGCACTCCTGACAGCAGCATCGCCACCGGCAGCGTCAGGAGCCACGCCGCGGCGAGCTGCAGCAGGGTGCGGCGCTGCAATCCCTGCCCGCTCGCCACCGAGGCGCCGGCGACGCCCGACGACAGGATGTGCGTGGTCGACACCGGTAGGCCGAAGCGGTCCGCCGCCAGGATCGTGCCCGCCGCCACCAGCTCCGCCGACGCGCCCATGCCATAGGTCATGTGCTGCTTGCCGATCTTCTCGCCCACCGTGACGACGATCCGCTTCCAGCCGATCATCGTGCCCAGCCCCAGCGCCAGCGCGACCGCGATCTTGACCCACAGCGGGATGAAGCGCGTGCCCTTCTCCAGCCGTTCCTGATACGCCTTCAGCTCGTCGACATCCGCGGCGCTCAGCCCCGCCTTCGGGGCCTTGGCGATCGCCCGCATCGTTTCCAGCACCAGGTACATGTCGTTGCGCACGTTCTGCGTCGCCCCGGCGGGAACGTTGCTGAGCGCGCGATATGCCGAGACGCGGCGCGACAGGTCGTCCGACACGCTGACCACCGCGCCGTACACCAGCGGATCGACGGTGGCGCGCTGCTCCAGCGCCCGGACCAGGATGGGCCGCGCGCGCTCCAGCGGCACCGCCGCCGCGCCCTTGCGCACCAGCACCGCCGACGCGGCCTGCGCGCTGGCGACGAAGGCCGGCGTTTCGCTCGCTGGCTGGGTACGGTTCAGCGCATAGGCAGTGGGCGCGCATCCGATCAGGATCAGCATGATAAGGCCCATGCCCTTCTGCCCATCGTTCGACCCGTGGCTGAACGACACCGCGGTGCAGGTGAAGATCAGCAGCGCCCGGATACCCCGCGTCGGGGGCGCGTCGCCCTCCGGCGCCTCCATCAGCTTCGGGTTGCGCGTGACGTAGCGCAGCACGACCAGCAGCAGCGCCGCCGCGAAGAAGCCGATCAGCGGCGCCATCCACAATCCGGTCAGCACCTTGCTCGCCTGGCTCCAGTCGACGCCCGAGGTGCCGCCCCGGCCAGCGCTGAGCAGCTGGTTGGCGAAGCCGACGCCCAGCACCGATCCGATCAGCGTGTGGCTGGAGCTGTTGGGGAGCCCGACATACCAGGTCGCCAGATTCCACACCACCGCCGCCAGCAGCAGCGCGAAGATCATGGCGAAGCCCGCCCCCGATCCGACATTCAGGATCAGGTCCACCGGCAACAGCGTGACGATCGAATAGGCGACCGCGCCTGACGACAGCATCACGCCCAGGAAATTGAAGAATCCCGACCACACCACCGCGGCATGGGCGGGCAGCGAGTTGGTATAAATCACCGTCGCCACCGCATTGGCGGTATCGTGGAAACCGTTCACGAATTCGAAGCCGAGCGCGATCAGCAACGCCAGCACCAGGAACAGGAATACCCCGCTTGCCAGCGGGGTCCCCACCAGCTGCGTATCGCGGATCACGCTGACCGCAGCATAGCCGAAGCCCCCGACCACCAGGGCCAGGAACAGCAGACGCGCCACAGGATGAACCGGGGCATCAAACCGCCGGGTCGACGGAGCGGCGGCCGCCTGGGCCTCCGCGGGGACAATGGTAGCCATCACCTTCGCCCCATCGTCTCCGTCCGTGACAATCTCATGACGGATGCGCCCCCCAGCGGCGCAACGCGCGGCGGCGCTGTGTCGCGACGGGACTGCGGGGGGTCAGCCGTGAGAGCTATCGGGCGGGGCCAGCTTCGCCAGCTCGGCCGCCATCAGCGGGATGACCGCGTTCAGCGCACGCACCGGGCGAATCATCACCTTGAAGCGGGTGATATGATCGTCGCCGTCCCATTCGATGATATCAACGCCGTTGACCTGCGTTTCGTCGGCCAGCGTGCATTCGAACTCGAGCACCGCCGATCCGTCCCCGCGCCATTCGTTGACGTAGCGGAAATCGGGGCCGCCCAGCACGACCGCCGCCGCACCCAGATAGCGCATCGTCACCTCACGCCCGCGCTGCGGCGTGTGCACGGCGGGGCTTTGGAACACCACGTCGGGATGGAGCATCGCCTCCAGCGCGGCCGCGTCCGGCGCGCGCATGTAATCGTGCCAGCGGTGGATCGCATTGCTCATGCGTCGACTCCCGGATAGGTGGCGAAGGCGGGGAGGTCGGCGATCCCCGCCGCCCAGGGCAGTCGTTCGCGTACCATGATCTGCGCGCCCGGCGAATGATCCTCGGGATGGTCGAGCGTCGCCGACTGAATATCGACAATCCCCGGCAGGATCGTGGCGTTGCGATAGAAGAGGCCCGTGCCGCATGCCGGGCAGAAGGTGCGCGTTCCCAGTTCCGACGATCGATAGTCGGCGGTCGTGCCCGCGATTCGCACCTTATCTTCCTGGAACGCGATCCAGCCGACCATCGGCGCACCGGCCCAGCGGCGGCAGTCGCCGCAATGGCAGATGGCGTGATGTGCCGGTTCGCCCTGCGCCTGAAAGGTTACGGCGCCGCAATGGCACCTGCCGCTGATCGTCACGCCGTCCCTCCCTTTTGTTTATGCTATGTTCCCACGATGCGCGGCGCGATGCAAGCGCGACGTCGCGCGGCGGCTTGCCGCGGCGGCGCGCGTTCCCTACCTGTTCGTCGGTGACCGAGCTTTCCCCTACCGCCGACGCCGCACCGTACCTGTCCGGCCTCAACGAACCGCAGCGGCAGGCCGTGCTGACCACCGACGGGCCGGTGCTGGTGCTAGCCGGCGCGGGCACGGGCAAGACCGCAGCGCTGACCGCGCGGCTGGCGCACCTGCTCTACACCCGCCGCGCCTGGCCGTCGGAGATTCTGGCCGTCACCTTCACCAACAAGGCCGCACGCGAGATGCGCGAGCGCGTGGGGCGGCTGGTGGGCGAGGCGGTGGAGGGGATGCCGTGGCTTGGGACGTTCCACGCGATTGGCGCGAAGATGCTGCGCCGCCATGCCGAGCTGGTCGGGCTGCAATCCAATTTCACGATCCTCGACACCGACGACCAGCTGCGCCTCATCAAGCAGCTGATCGTCGCGGCGGACATCGACGAGAAGCGTTTCCCGGCGCGCAGCCTGGCGGGGCTGATCGACGAATGGAAGAACCGCGGGCTCACCCCGGCGGAGGTCGATGCGGGCGAAAGCGAACGCTATGCGAACGGCCGCGGCGGCGAATTGTACCAGCAGTATCAGGAGCGGCTGAGGGCGGTGAACGCCTGCGACTTCGGCGACCTGCTGCTCCACGTCCTGACCATCCTGAAGCGCGAGCGCAGCGTGCTGGAACAGTATCAGCAGCGCTTCCGCTACATCATGGTGGACGAATATCAGGACACCAATTCGGTCCAGTACCTGTGGCTGCGGCTGCTGGCGCAGGAGCGGCGCAACATCTGCTGCGTCGGCGACGACGACCAGTCGATCTATTCGTGGCGCGGCGCGCAGGTCGAGAATATCCTGAAGTTCGAGAAGGACTTCCCCGGCGCCACCGTGATCCGGCTGGAACAGAATTACCGCTCCACCCCGCACATCCTGGGCGCGGCCAGCGGCGTGATCGCCAACAACGGCGGGCGGCTGGGCAAGCAATTGTGGACCGAGCTGGACGCGGGCGAGAAGGTCCGCGTGCTCGGCGTCTGGGACGGCCCGGAAGAGGCACGCCGCGTCGGCGACGAGATCGAGGCGGCGCAGCGTTCCGGCACGTCGCTGGACGACGTCGCCATCCTGGTGCGCGCGCAGCACCAGACCCGCGAGTTCGAGGATCGCTTCATCTCGATCGGGCTGCCCTACCGCATCGTCGGCGGCTTCCGCTTCTACGAACGGGCGGAGATCCGCGATGCGCTCGCCTATCTGCGCGTCGTCAACCAGCCCGCCGACGACCTGGCGTTCGAACGGATCGTCAACACCCCCAAGCGCGGGCTGGGCGACAAGGCGATCGCCAAGCTGCACCAGCTGGCGCGCGCCGGGGGAATGCCGCTGACGATCGCCGCCGCACGCATCCTCGATACCGACGAACTGACCCCGCAGGCGCGCCGCAGCCTGGGCAATTTCGTCGGCGACATCGCCCGCTGGCGCGACATGGCGCGCGACCTGCCGCACCCCGAACTGGCGCGCCAGATCCTCGACGAAAGCGGCTATACCGCGATGTGGCAGGCGGAAAAGTCGACCGAGGCAGCGGGTCGGCTGGAGAATCTGTCCGAACTGGTCCGCGCGATGGAGGAATATGAAAGCCTCGGCGCGTTCCTGGAGCATGTCAGCCTCGTCATGGACAATGAGGCGACGCGCGAGGATCCCAAGGTCACGATCATGACCATCCACGCCGCCAAGGGGCTTGAGTTCGACACGGTGTTCCTGGCCGGCTGGGAAGAAGGCATCTTCCCCTCGCAGCGCGCACTGGACGAGGGCGGCACGCGCAGCCTGGAGGAGGAGCGCCGCCTCGCCTATGTCGCGATCACCCGCGCGCGGCGCCGCGCGACGATCCTCCATGCCGCCAACCGCCGCATCTACGGCCAGTGGACCAGCTCGATCCCCTCGCGCTTCGTCGGCGAGCTGCCGCCGCACCATATCGACAGCGAGACCAGCATGTCGGGGGGCGAGAGCCTGTGGCGCGCCAACTGGTCCGAACGTGCCGATCCGTTCGCCGACGTCGCGCGCGGCACCGGCCGCGGGCCGGGGTGGCAGCGCGCGGCGGGCGCGCTGGGCAGCAAGCCGGGCGGCGAATGGACCAGCCGCACCTTCACTCGCGAACCGGTGCGCGTGGTCGAAAGCCGCGCGTCGGCGGTCAGCCTGGGCAACAAGGGGCGCGGCGACCTGGTGACCGGGCAGCGCGTCTTCCACCAGAAATTCGGCTATGGCGCGATCGCCGAGATCGAGGGCAACAAGCTGGAGATCGATTTCGAACAGGCCGGGCGCAAGCGCGTGATGGACAGTTTCGTCACCCCCGCCTGATCCCTGCCCCGCGCTCGCGCGTTGGCGCGCGCGAAGGAGCGACGCCATGTCCGAAACCGCCGAGAGGACCGACGCCGCGCTGTGGGAGGAGGTGAAGCAGGAGGTCACCGCCGGATCGAAGGGCGGCCGCCCCGGCCAATGGTCGGCGCGCAAGGCACAGCTGGCGGTCGCGCAATACAAGAAGCGCGGCGGCGGCTATCGCGGCGCGCGTGACCCCGACAACGCGCTGCACCGCTGGACGAAGGAGGATTGGGGCACCCGGTCCGGGGAGGAAAGCGGCAAGACCGGCGAACGCTATCTGCCCAAGGCCGCGCGCGAGGAACTGAGCGACGACGAATATCGCCGCACCACCGCGCGCAAGCGTGACGACACCCGCAAGGGGCGGCAATTCTCCGCCCAGCCGGCTGATATCGCCCGCAAGACGCGCCGCCACCACGACCACCGCACCCGCGCCGCCCTGTACGAACAGGCGAGGAAGCGCGACATTCCCGGTCGGTCGAAAATGACCAGGGATCAGCTTATCGCGGCGCTCGACGGCTGACGCGCACCGCGCCGCTGGCCCATAGCGCCCACCAGATGATCGCCGGCTGCAACGCCAGCCGTGGCGCGTGATACCAGATCGGGAGCCCGGTGCCGCGCGACAGGTCGATGATCGCATGGTGCGCGTTGGCCGGCCAGACGCACAGCGCATAGGCCGCCAGCGCCCATCCGGCGGCACGTCGCCAGCGGTGCGTGACCAGCGCGGCGGCGCCTGCCAGCTCGCACAGGCCCGTGGCGATCACCACCGCATGCGGCATCGGCACCCACGCCGGGACGATCCGCACCATCGCATCGGTGACGACCAGATGCGCGACGCCCGCCAGCGCATAGAAAGCGATCAGCAGCACGCGACCGATCGACCGCGCCCGCGTCTCGTCCGGCTGGCTCAGAGCTCCACCGCCAGCAGCGTCACGCCCTCATATTTGGCGTCGCCGGGGGTGAACAATTCGCTCGGCCGGAATCGGCGCGGCGTGATGCGCAGCCCGCTGAGACCGGCGAGCTTGAACGCGCCGATCTTCGGCTCCTTCGGCGGCTGGCCGTCGCGCTCGATCGTTATCGCGTCGAGATAGATCTCGCCATGCTTGGTATAGATGATGTGCGGCGCCAGCGTCACACTGCCACGATTATAGGTGGCGGCGATCGCCTGCTGCTTGACGATCGCTTCGAAAACGATCGGAACGGTATCGGGCACGGCGCCGCCTGCGCGGCCATCGGGTTCGGCTTCCATCGCGCTACCTTTAGCGCAATTCGCTGCGTTGCAGCAAGAACCGGGCGGGCGATCCGTCGACCGCCCGGCCGTGCCACATCCTACTGGCCCAGCAATTTCTGCGCAAAATAGGTCATCTGCAACGCCTGCAACCGCGCGCCCTGCTCAATATCCGCGTCGCCCGAATGGCCGCCGGCGGTATCCTCGAAGAACAGATACGGCAGGCCATATTCCTTCAGCCGCGCGGCGAACTTGCGCGCATGCTGCGGCCCGACGCGGTCGTCCTTGGTAGTGGTCCAGATATAGGGTTCGGGATAGGCCACCCCGCGGCGGATGTTCTGATAGGGCGAAATCTTCGCCAGGAACGCGCGCTCTTCCGGCACCGTCACCGAACCATATTCGTCCACCCAGGACGCGCCGGCCGCGATCTGTTCGTAGCGCAGCATGTCCAGCAACGGCACCTGGATCGTCACCGCCTTCCACAATTCGGGATGCTGGTTGAACTCCACCCCCATCAGCAGCCCACCGTTCGACCCGCCATAGATGCCCAGCTTCGCCGCGCTGGTCAGCCGCCGCGCGATCAGGTCCTTCGCCACCGCGGCGAAATCGTCATAGATCACCTGCCGCTTCGTCTTGCGTCCGGCGTCGTGCCATTTCGGCCCGAACTCGCCCCCGCCGCGGATGTTCGCCAGCACGAAGCTGCCGCCGCGTTCCAGCCACAGCTTGCCGGTGATGCCGGAGTAATAGGGCGTCATCGACGATTCGAACCCGCCATAGGCAGTCATGATCGTCGGCGTGCTGCCGTCCAGCTTCGCATCTTTGCGGTGGACGACGAAATACGGAACCTTCGTGCCGTCGGTCGACGTCGCCTCGAACTGTTCGACCACGTCGCGCGACGCATCGAACTTCGCGGGCAACGCCTTCACCTCGGCCGGTTTCGTCGCGCCGCTGGCGTCGACCGCCCACAAGGTCGTCGGCGTCAGGAAACCGGTGACCTGCATATAGGCCTGGTCGCTGGAGTCGGTCGTGCTGACGACGTCGATCGAGGCGTTGTCGGCCAGCGGCAATGCGCGCGACGTCCAGCGGCCATCGGCATGCGTGAACACCATCGGCGTCGCACGGACATTGTCATAGACGTTGGCGATGACGTGGTGCCGCGTCGTCGCGAATCCGTCGACCGTCTGGCGCGCACCGGGGGAGAACACCACCTCCGGCGTGAAGCGCCCGGTGCGTACCGCGCTCAGCGGCGCGCTGGCGATCGCCCCGGCGGGAATGTCGCCCCACGCCTCGCTGGTCTGGAACAGCAATTGCCCGTCGACCAGCCCCTGCGCGAACACGCGCGCCGGCATGTCCAGCCTAACGAGCTTGCCGTCGACCATGATGAAGCTTTCGCCGCCGAAGAAGGTCGGGCGCCGCTCGACGATCACCGCCTTGTTGCCCGCCGCATCGGTCATGACCGAGGCATAGGTGCCCAGTTGGTCGCCCGGCTGGCCGCGGTACAGCTCGGTGGCCGCCGACAACGGCTGGCCGCGCTTCACCGCCTTGATCACGAACGGATAGCCCGATGCGGTCATCGTCCCCGCGCCCCAGTCGCGCGACACCAGCAGCGTATCCTTGTCGAGCCACGCCGCGCCCTGTTTCGACGTCGGCAGGGTGAAGCCACCGTCGACGAACCGCCCGGCGGCCAGATCGAATTCGCGATACGTCACCGCATCCTCGCCGCCCTCGGACAGCGCGACCAGGCACAGGCGTTCGTCGGGTTGCAGGCAGGTGGCGCCCTTCCACACCCATTTGTGCCCCTCCGCCTTGCCCAGCGCATCGAGGTCGATCAGCGTCTGCCACTTGGGCGCAGGATTGGCGTAGTCGGCGGGGGTCGTCCACCGCCACACGCCCTGCGGATGGTCGGCGTCGCGCCAGAAATTGACGATCCTTCCCATCACCTGCGCCGGCATCGGGATACGATCCTTCGCCGCCGCGATCGCATAGGCCTCCTGATAGAAGGTCTGGTAGCGCGGATCGGATTGAAGCCGCGCCAGCGTGCGCTTGTTTTCCGCCTCCACCCAGGCGAGCGGCTTCGCGCCGTCCTTGTCCTCCAGCCACAGATAGGGATCGTCCTGCGGCGCAGCCTTCGTGTCGGTCATCGCCGCCGTCTGCGCGCTTGCCGGCGCGGGCGCAACCATGCCGGCGCCTGTCAGCATCAGTGCGGCCACCGCCGCCATCGTCATTCCTCGACCCACGATCATGCGTTTCTCGACCTTTCTTTTCATGACGCCAACTTGCGCGCGGACGCTCGCGGGAACAAGAGCGAGGCTGCGGCGTCCCACCCGCCGTCACCG
>NZ_LSJO01000558.1:0-3361 GCF_001556735.1 Sphingomonas sp. CCH9-F2
CTCGGATGGCAGTCATGAGAGCGTACGTTTTCGACCATCCTCTCACCGGTCCCCGGATCAAGGTCGATCCGCCGGTGGATTTTCTACGTCCCAACTCGAAATGGCATCGTCATCTTCGCGCTGAGCCCAGCGGCGACCACCGGCTTTGGGAAATCGCGGTGCTGTTCCACATCCGCGACGCCTTCCGGTCCGGTGACATATGGTTGGCGGGATCGCGCCGCTATGGCGACCTCAAGCAGCTTCTGGTCCCGCCACAGGCGATAGAGCAGACCGCGCGGCTCGCCGTGCCGCTGCGACCCGGCGAATGGCTGGCCGAGCGCAGGGCTCGACTGGATACACGGCTGAAGGAGTTTGGCCGCGCGGCGCGAACCGGCACGATCCCAGGCGGCATCATCGAGAACGGCAAGCTGCACATCGACAAGCTGAGGGCCGACACGCCCGAAGGGGCCGAGGATCTCGTGCTCGATCTCTATCAACAGCTCCCGCCCGCGAGGATCACCGATCTGTTGCTGGAAGTCGATGAGCGAACCGGATTTTCCGAGGCGTTCACGCATCTGCGCACCGGCGCGCCCTGCAGCGACCGGATCGGCCTGATGAACGTGTTGCTGGCGGAAGGCGTCAATCTCGGTTTGCGCAAGATGGCGGCGGCGACCAACACGCACAGCTTCTGGGAATTGCTGCGGATCGCGCGCTGGCATGTCGAAGGCAGCGCCTATGATCGGGCGCTCGCCATGATCGTGGAGGCCCACGCCGCCCTGCCCATGGCCGCCTTCTGGGGACAAGGGCAATCGGCATCCAGCGACGGGCAGTTCTTCCTTGCTACCGAGCAGGGCGAGGCGATGAATCTGATCAACGCGAAATATGGCAACGTCCCGGGCCTCAAGGGATACAGCCATGTGTCCGATCAATATGCGCCGTTCGCAACCCAGGTGATCCCGGCAACGGTCAGCGAGGCTCCCTATATCCTGGACGGGCTGCTCATGAATGACGCGGGCCGCCGCGTTCGCCAGCATTTTGCCGACACGGGCGGCTTCACCGATCATGTGTTCGCCGCCTGCGCCTTGCTCGGCTACAGGTTCGCCCCCCGTATCCGCGATCTCCCTCAGAAAAGACTCTATGCCTTCACGCCCAACGCGACGCCGGCCAATGTGCGAGCGCTGGTCGGAGGTAAGATCAATGAACCGCACATCGAGCGCAACTGGCCCGACATCCTGCGCATCATGGCGACGATCGCAGCGGGGATCGTCGCCCCCAGCCAGATTCTTCGCAAGCTCGCCTCTTACCCGCGCCAGAATGAGCTGGCCCTCGCATTGCGAGAGGTGGGCCGCATCGAGCGAACCCTGTTCATGATCGACTGGATTCTTGATGCCGGCCTCCAGCGCCAGGCTCAGATCGGCCTCAACAAGGGTGAGGCCCACCACGCCCTAAAGCGCGCCATCAGCTTCCACCGCCGAGGTGAAATCCGGGATCGATCCGGCGAAGGCCAGCACTATCGCATCGCCGGAATGAACCTGCTCGCCGCCATCATCATATTCTGGAACACCATGAAGCTCGGCGAGGTCGTCAATACCCGGGCCGCCAGCGGTACCCATATCGCGCCTGATCTACTCGCCCACGTCTCGCCGTTGGGATGGGAACACATCAATCCAACCGGGGAATATCGCTGGCCCAAATCCTTAGCGTAGGATTCCGCCCCCTCCCGCAAACGCCCCCTACGATTGAGAAGCGCGGCGGAATCTCTTAGATTGATCGCTGGAGGCTTTGTTCGCGGAGACGCGCACATTGCCTTCTTTTCGTTTTAGGAAGCGCTGCCCTAAGCGACAGAAGCCAGAGCTTTGACAATGCGGCATTCCGCGATGGAGCCGACCATGTATCTTGATCCTATCGGTGCAGACACGCGATGATGGCGGTCACGACGGCGGTGGTTTCCGCGACGTCGCGCACCCTCACTGTGTCGAGGCCGATTTCAGCAGCGGGATAGTCATTCCCACCGGGGAATATCGCATCCCCAATGAACAGCATCCCGTCGAGCGGGACACCGCTCTCGGCACTCAGGCGCTTCAGGCCATAGCCCTTGTCGATCCCTGCTCTGGTCACGTCGATCGATGTCGTGCCACCGAGATTGATCGAGAGCTCCGGCAGCTTCGCGCGCAACGTGGCCTGCAACGCGGTCCTCTTCTTTCGGTCAGGATCCCACGCTTCCTTTTCCTTCAGCGGCGCTGCCTGCCCCAGGCCCGAAAAGGTGATCTGGCTGCCCCGGTCCTCGATCCGTTCGCCCCAGATACGTTCGTCGGCGAGACCGGCATCGGTCAGCGCCTGATCGAAGGCCATGCGGATCTTCGCCTTCTCCGCGTCGTCGAACAGTTCGGCATAGACCGCGCGCCAAGCGCCATTGATGAACCGATAGAGTTTCGTGCCTGTGGTCGGCATCAACCAGAGACGGTCGAGCGCGACGCCGGCAGGAAGGCGCGAGGCGATCTGCTTTTCGAACTGCGGCCAGTCCCCGCCCGAGATCACCGCCACATCCGTGATGGCGAGCAATCGGGCGAGGATTGCGGCCATATCCTCCGATAACGGCCGCTTGCTCTCGGCAAGCGTGCCGTCGAGGTCGAAGGCGATCAGCCACTTCATGCCGCCTTCCCTGCCGGATCGCGGTAGGCGAGCAGCCTGAGCGCATTGATGACGACGAGCAGCGTCGATCCCTCATGAACCGCCACCGCTGGCCCAATGCCGAGGCCGAGGATGGTAGCAGGCACCAGGAAGGCGACGACACCCAGGCTGACGAAGACGTTCTGCCGGATGATTCCACGGGTATGGCGGCTAAGACCGACTGCGAATGGCAGGTGCGCCAGATCGTCGGCCATCAGCGCCACGTCGGCTGTCTCCAGCGCAACGTCCGACCCCGCCGCGCCCATCGCGATGCCGACCGTGGCGCTTGCCATCGCCGGCGCATCGTTCACGCCGTCGCCCACCATCGCGACCTTGTCTTCGCCGGCGAGCTTCTTGATCGCGGCAACCTTGTCTTCGGGCATGAGGTCGCCCCACGCTTCGTCGATCCCGACTTCGTCGGCGATCGCTTCGGCGACTTTCTGGTGATCGCCGGAGATCATTATCATCCGCGACACGCCCATCTCGTGCAGCCGACGCAACGCGGTCTTGGCAGCTTCGCGAGGCGTGTCCATCAGGCCGATCGCGCCCAGGTCGCGGTCCCCCTTGCGGACCACCATTGTCGTGCGGCCGTTCTCGCGCAGCTTCGCGATTGCGTCCTGCGCGCCCTGCCCCAGCGCCGGAATGCCCTCACTTCCGAACATCTCGGCCTTGCCGATCCACACCGTCTCGCCATCCACGCTCGCGGTGACGC
>NZ_LSJO01000559.1:0-2715 GCF_001556735.1 Sphingomonas sp. CCH9-F2
CGCCCAGCCCGCTCAGGGGGGGCAGCGGTGATGCCGCAGTGGTTCCGCCATCCGATCGCGCTCGGCTTCGCCGCGCTGATCGTCGCCATCCTCGCGGCCGCGACCTTCGCGATCGTGCCCGAAACGCAGCAGGCGGTCGTCCTGCGGCTCAACAACCCGATCCGGCTGGTCAATCAGTGGCAGCCGGGCCAGACGATCGGCAACACCGGTGCTGGCGTGATCGCGCGCATCCCGTTCGTCGACAAGATCGTGTGGGTCGACAAGCGCGTGCTCGACGCCGATCTCGACAACACGCTGGTGCTGTCGACCGACCAGCTGCGGCTCAACGTCGATGCCTTCGCCCGCTTCCGCATCGTCGATCCGCTGAAGGCGGTGACCTCGACCGGCAGCACGTCGAACACCGAGGAGCGCGTCGCCGACCAGCTCCGCCCGCTCTTGGGCACGGCGTTGCGCAACGAACTGGGCAAGGTGCCGTTCTCGGTGCTGCTCAGCCCGGAACGCGGCAAGGTGATGGACGCGATCCAGGCGTCGCTGCAACGCTATGCCCGCCAATATGGCGCGGAGATCGTCGACGTGCGCATCAAGCACGCCGACCTGCCGGAGGGTAGCCCGCTGGAAAGCGCGCTCCAGCGGATGCGCACCGCGCGTCAGCAGGAAGCGAACACGATCCGCGCGCAGGGGCAGAAGCAGGCGCAGATCGTCCGCGCCGAAGCGGATGCGCAGGCCGCGCGCGTCTATGCCGACGCGTTCAGCAAGGACGCCGATTTCTATGATTTCTATCGCGCGATGCAGAGCTACCGCCACACCTTCGGTGCGGACGGCGGGCCGGCACCGGAAGGATCGACCAACATCATCATGAGCCCGAACAACGCCTATCTGCGCGAATTCAACGGGCGCGGACGCAATTGACGTCGTTCCGGCGCGCCACGGCGGGCCGGGACAGAAACAGCTGTCGATGCGTTCACATTCAAACCGCGTTCATCGCACGTCCGGCACTGGATGACGCATCGTTCCTCCTTACATTGAATGGGTGATTGAGAAGGACATGAGAAAAGTGCGTTACGCCTACGCCCTTACCGGCGCCCTTCTGCTCGGCGGCACCGCCGCGTCGCTGACGCTGCAGAATCCGGCGACCGCGCAAGTCGCCCAGAACGAACCGGGCAGCATCGCCGCCGCCGCGCCGCGCGCCGGCGCGCCGATGAGCTTCGCGGACCTGGTCGCGAAGCTGCAACCCGCGGTCGTCAACATTTCCACCACCCAGAAGGTCACCGTCCAGCAGCAGGCGAATCCGTTCGCCGGCACGCCGTTCGGCGACCTGTTCGGCCAGTTTGGCGGCGGGGGCGGCGGCGCGCCGGTCACGCGCGAAGGCCAGTCGCTGGGTTCGGGCTTCCTGATCTCGGCGGACGGCTATGTCGTCACCAACAACCACGTCATCGCGCCGGCGGCGCGCGGCGCGACGGTCGAATCGATCACCGTCACGCTGCAGGATCGCAAGGAATACAAGGCCAGGCTGATCGGCCGCGATCCCACCTCCGACCTGGCGGTGCTGAAGATCGATTCGCCCACCCCGCTGCCGTTCGTCCGCATGGGCGATTCGGGACGCGCGCGCGTCGGCGACTGGGTGGTCGCGATCGGCCAGCCGTTCGGACTGGGCGGCACGGTCACCGCGGGCATCGTCTCGGCGGTGCATCGCTCGACCGGCAACGGCCCGTTCGACAGCTTCATCCAGACCGATGCCGCGATCAACCAGGGCAATTCGGGCGGCCCGATGTTCAACCTGAACGGCGAGGTGATCGGCATCAACAGCCAGATCTATTCGCAGTCGGGCGGCAACATCGGCATCGGCTTCGCGATCCCCGCGACCGAGGCGAAGCCGATCATCGACACGCTGATGAAGGGTCAGAAGATCCAGCGCGGCTATCTCGGCGTCGGCATCCAGCCGGTGAACGACGATATCGCCGCGGCGCTGGGCCTGCCCAAGAACAAGGGCGAGATCATCGGCCGGGTCGAACCGGGCGGTCCGGGTGCCAAGGCCGGGCTGCGCCAGGGCGACGTCGTCACCGCGATCAACGGCCAGGCGGTGACGCCCGACCGCACCTTGTCCTACCTCGTCGCCAATGCCGCGCCGGGTTCGACGATCCGCATGGATGTGATCCGCGACGGTCGCCCGACCACGGTCACCGCCACGGTCGCGACGCGCCCGCCGGAGGATCAGATGGCCGCGCTCACCGGTGGCGGCAACGATGACGACGGCATGCCGGGCGACGACGACGAAGGCGCGGTCGCGCCCGCGTCCAGCTCGATCGGCGTCACCGTCCAGCCGCTGACCCCGCAGATCGCGCGCGCGATCGGGGTCGATTCGACAGTACAGGGCGTCGTCGTCAGCGCGGTCGATCCCTCCAGCGACGCCGGGCAGAAGCTGAAGCGCGGCGACGTGATCTCCTCGATCAACTCGCAGCCGGTGCGCACCGCCGCCGACGTCGCGCGCGTCGTCGCCGCGGCCAAGGCGCAGGGCCGGCCGCAGGTGCTGCTGAACATCACCCGCCAGCGCACCAGCGGCGTCTTCATGGCGGTGAAGATCAAGTAAGCGCCGCATTGCACCGTGATCGGGGCCGTCGCATCATCGGATGCGGCGGCCCTTTTCGCCTGTGGGGAGAGTGACGAGTGAGCGACGGCATCTTCATCGGCGCTGGCGAGAGTGGCGTGGCCCCGCAG
>NZ_LSJO01000056.1:0-4591 GCF_001556735.1 Sphingomonas sp. CCH9-F2
GGGTCAACCCGCTCCCTCGACCCGTTCGGCCAGTTCCAGCCAGCGCATTTCGGCCGTGTCCTTCTCGTCGCGCAGCGCGGCGATCTCCTTCGTCAGCCGGTCGAACGCCGCCGGATCGCGGGTGTAGAGCGCGGGGTCGGCCAGCCGTTCCTCGCGCGCGGCGACGTCACGGTCGATCGCCTCGATCCGCGCGGGCAGCAGGTCGTAGTCGCGCTGGTCCTTGAAGCTCAGCTTGATGCGCGTCGGGGCGGCGGGCGGGGGCGCGGCGCTCGCCTTCGTCGCGGCGGGCCTGCGCGCGTCCGGGCGACGCTGGCGCTTGGCCTCCCAATCCTCGTAACCGCCCGCGACGACATCGACCGTCCCCGACCCGTCGAGGCCGAGCGTCACCGTCACGGTGCGATCGAGAAAGTCGCGATCGTGGCTGACGATCAGCACGGTGCCGCCGTAATCGGCGATCACCTCCTGCAACAAATCGAGCGTTTCGAGGTCGAGGTCGTTGGTCGGCTCGTCCAGCACCAGCAGGTTCGATTCGCGCGCGAACTCCCGCGCCAGCAGCAGCCGCGAGCGTTCGCCGCCGGACAGCGTGCCCACCTTCGCCTCCGCCAGCGACGGATCGAACAGGAATTCCTTGAGATAGCCGTGCAGGTGCTTGCGCGTGCCCAGTACGTCGATCCACTCGCCGCCGTCGGCCAGCACGTCGCGCACCGTCTTCTGCGGCGCCATCAGGCTGCGCTGCTGGTCGATGACGATCCCGTCCAGCGTCCTGGCGCGCTTCACCGTGCCGCTGTCCGGCGCCAGCTCTCCGGTCAGCAGGCGCAGCAGCGTCGTCTTGCCCGCGCCGTTGCGCCCGACGATGCCGATCCGGTCGCCGCGCGCGACGCGCAACGTCAGGTCGCGGATGATCGTGCGATCGCCGTAGCTCTTCGTGACATGCTCGACGTCGATCACCACCTTGGTCTTCACGTCGTCCGCGGCGACCTGCAACGCGGCGGCGCCCTGCGGCCCGATCATCGCGGCGCGCGTGGCGCGCATCTCCTTCAGCTTGGCCAGCCGCCCCTGGTTGCGCCGTCGCCGCCCGGTGACGCCGCGTTGCAGCCAATGCTCCTCGATCTTCAGCTTGGCATCGAGCCGCGCGGCATTGCGCTCCTCCTCGGCATAGACCTGCTCGGTCCAGGCATCGAACCCGCCGAAGCCGACCTCGGCGCGGCGCAGCAGCCCGCGGTCAAGCCACAGGGTCTGGCGCGTCAGCCGCGTCAGGAAGGTGCGGTCGTGGCTGATGACCACGAACGCGCCGGTGAACCGCTTCAGCCAGTCCTCCAGCCATTCGATCGCGGCGATGTCGAGGTGGTTGGTCGGCTCGTCCAGCAGTAGCACGTCCGGGTCCATCGCCAGCGCGCGGACGATCGCCGCGCGGCGCCGCTCCCCCCCCGACGCGGTCGCCGCCTCCCGCGACAGGTCGATGCCCAGCTGGTCGGCGATCGCCGCGGCCTCATAGGCGGCGGGCGCACCCGCGCCGTCCAGTACATATTCCTCCAGCGTGGCGAAGCCGGCGACGTCGGGGTCCTGCTCCAGCATCACCACCTTGGTGCCGGGCACGATCGTTCGCCGCCCCTCATCCGCGTCGATCGCGCCGGCGATCAGCTTCAGCAGCGTCGATTTGCCCGCGCCGTTGCGCCCGATAAGCGCCAGCCGGTCGCGCGCGCCGACGAACAGGTCGAGGTGGCGGAACAGCCAGCCCGCGCCCTGGACCAGCCCCAGATCCTCATATGCCAATATCGGTGCAGCCATGGCGCGCACCTAGGGAACCGGGTCGGTGGCGGCAAGTTGCATGGTCAGGTTGCCGGCGGCTGACACCGCCATTCACAGGCTGTTCAATCCCTTCCCGCTATGCCAGCAAAGGTGAGAATGCTGCTTCGCCTCCTTTCGACCGGCCCGGCCGTCCTGCTCCCGGTGCTTGCCGCGCCCGCGCTGGCCGTGCCCGCCGAACAGGCGCACGACGGGCTGGCCGCGCGGCAGGCGACGCGCGACGGCCGCATCCTGCCACTGCCGGAGATCGAGCGCCGCGTCGTGCCGACGATGAAGGGCGCGCAATATATCGGCGTCGATCTGGAGATGCCGAGCGGGGTGTACACGCTCAAGTTCCTGCGCGACGGCAGCGTCATCTGGGTCGACGTGGACGGGCGGACCGGGCAGGTGATCGGCCGTACCGGCCATTGACGATATCAGGAACAGGGAGACCCACATGCGCGTGCTCATCGTCGAGGACGAGCCGAACCTCGGCCAGCAGCTGAAGTCCACGCTGGAGGGCGCCGGCTACGCCATCGACCTGGCCACCGATGGCGAGGAGGGGCATTTCCTCGGTTCGACCGAGAACTACGATGCGATCGTCCTCGACCTCGGCCTGCCGGAGATCGACGGGCTGACCGTGCTCGACCGCTGGCGCAAGGAAGGGAAGACGACCCCGGTGCTGGTGCTGACCGCGCGCGACAGCTGGTCCGACAAGGTCGCCGGACTGGACGCGGGCGCCGACGATTACGTCGCCAAGCCGTTCCAGACCGAGGAACTGATCGCCCGGCTGCGCGCGCTGATCCGCCGTGCATCGGGCAATGCCTCGTCCGAACTGACCGCGGGCGACGTGCGGCTGGACACGCGATCGGGAAAGGTCACCCGCGCGGGCGAGCCGGTGAAGCTGACTGCGCAGGAATATAAATTGCTCAGCTACCTGCTCCATCACAAGGGCAAGGTGGTGAGCCGCACCGAGTTGATCGAGCATATCTACGATCAGGATTTCGATCGCGATTCGAACACGATCGAGGTGTTCGTGACGCGCATCCGCAAGAAGTTGGGTCAGGACGTCATCACCACCATCCGCGGGCTTGGCTACAGCCTGGAAGATCCGGACGCCTGACGCCGTGACCGATTCGGGCGCGATCGAGCCGCTGGGGCTGCGCGCGCGCGGCTCGCTGTCGCGACGCATGATCCTGATCGCGGCGCTGTGGATCTCCGTCCTGCTGGGCGCGGGCGGGTTTGCGCTCGACCGCGTGCTGGTGGCGGCGGTGACGACCAATGCCGACGACCAGCTGGAATATGTGCTGCGCTCGCTGCTGGTGTCCGCCGAGATCGACACCGCAGGGGAGGTGACGTTCAACCGCGAACCCGCCGACCAGCGGTTCCTGGAGCCGTATTCTGGCCTCTACTGGCAGGTTTCCGCGCCGGGGCATGAGGTGTTCCCCTCGCGCTCGCTGTGGGACCGGCAGATCGCCTATGGCGTGCAGCACGACGACCGAGGCGTCCACATCTACGACAGCAAGCAGTTCGGCGACGAGAAGCTGCGCATCGTCGAGCGCGACGTGAAGCTGCCGGGATCGCCGGTGCGATGGCGGTTCCAGGTGGCGGCCAGCCGCGAGGCGCTGGATGCGCAGATCACGATATTGCGGCGGACGCTGGTGCGCAGCTTCGTGCTGCTGGGCGTCGGCCTCATCATCCTGGCCGCGCTCCAGACCTTCTACGGCCTGTGGCCGCTGCGCAAGGTGCGGCTGGAGATCGCGAAAATGCGCGCTGGCCGTTCGAACCAGATCGCCGGCGACATGCCGCTGGAAGTGCTGCCGCTGGTCGAGGAACTGAACGCGCTGGTCGCGCACAACGAAACGCAGGCCGAGGAGGCGCGCCGCCATGCCGGAAACCTGGCCCATGCGCTCAAGACCCCGCTGACCGTCATCATGAACGCCGCCACCGCGCAGTCGGACGATCTGGCCGATACCGTGGTGCGCGAGGCGCGGACGATGCGGCGGCAGGTCGACCACCATCTGGCACGCGCACGCGCGGTCGGCCGGCGCGGCTCCGCGCACAGCCGCGCGCAGGTGTGGCCCAGCGTCGAATCGGTCGAGCGCGCGGTCCGTCGCCTGTACCCGCATGTTCGCGTCGACATGGACGGGCCGAAGGATCTGGTCGCGCATATCGAGCGGCAGGATCTGGACGAGATCATGGGCAATCTGGTCGAGAATGCCGCCAAATACGGCGGCGGCAGCGTGTTCGTGACCGTTGCGGCGCAGGCCGGCTTCGTCGAGATCATGGTCGAGGACGACGGCATGGGCATCCCCGAGGCGGATCGTATCCGCATCTTCGACCGCGGGGTGCGGCTCGACACCGGCAAGCCGGGCACGGGCCTGGGCCTCGCGATCGTGCGCGACGTCGCGGAAATCTACGACGGAACGGTCACGCTGGAGGAGAGCGAGGATCTGGGCGGGCTGCTGGTGCGGCTGCGCCTGCCGATGGCCGGGTAGGCGCAGCCGCCGCGGATTACCGCTCGTTCAGGTAATAGCGGTCGGTCGCGTTCAGCTGCGCGTCCAGTTCGTAGACGATCGGCTGGCCGGTGGGGATTTCCAGCCCGGTGATCTCGTCGTCGGAGATGTGCGACAGATGCTTCACCAGCGCGCGCAGCGAATTGCCGTGCGCGGAGATCAGCACGCGCTGCCCGTCCTTCAGCGCGGGGGCGATGCGTCCTTCCCAATAGGGCAGCACGCGCGCGATCGTGTCCTTCAGGCTTTCCGTGGCGGGGACCGCGATCCCGGCGTAGCGGCGGTCGCCCGAC